>SVJC01000016.1 GCA_015069215.1 Oscillospiraceae bacterium | reverse complement strand
ATTGTGCATTGCGGTCGCATCAATGGTGCTCACGCTCCTCATCCTGAGGACCAGAGCCATCGTATCTTCCTTGGGCGAGATCTGAAGGATCTTGTCAGCCGTAGCAAAGAACATCGGTCCGTTGATCTCATAAACGATGGTGTGCTCGGGGAGCACGCGCAGATCGATGCTGTCGGGGTCGTTCTCGGGATCTACGTCTTTCCAGCCTGCGATCTGGGTAACATCGCTCATTCTCTTCATGAAGAGGACAGCAGCGAGTATTACGCCGACCTCGATTGCTACGACGAGATCGAAGATTACGGTGAGCGCAAATGTAAGGAGCAGCACGATTATGTCGCTCTTGGGCGCGCTCTTTACCTGTTTTACGAATCTTCTCCAGCCGCTCATGTTATATGCGACCTGGAAAAGTATGGCAGCGATGCAGGGCATCGGAATGAGCTTTGCGTAAGGCATCAGGAAAACGACTACGAGAAGAAGGGTAACTGAATGCACCATGCCGGCGATAGGAGTTCTTCCGCCGTTCTTGATGTTGGCAGCGGTCCTTGCGATGGCGCCTGTAGCCGGGATGCCGCCGAAGCAGGCAGAAGCGATGTTGCCTACGCCCTGGGCGACGAGCTCAGCATTGGGCCTGTGCTTTGAACCGATCATGGAATCGGCTACGACTGCGGAAAGCAGCGACTCAATGCCTGCGAGGAATGCGATGGTAACGGCATTGGTTATCTGTGAGCTGATCATCTCGAATGAGAACAGTGAAGCGTTGATGGTTATCGGGGGAAGTCCGGCCTTGATGTTCTCGAACTGTGTGCCGATCGTATTAACGTTGAGATGGAAGATCTCCACGACCGCAGCAGTCACGACTACCGCAATGAAAGAACCGGGGATCTTCTTAAGGAACATCTGGCTTAAGATAAGGATTACGAGTGCCAGAGCACCGATCCCTACTGCCTGCCAGTTGATCGTCGCACCGTTCACGATGAGCGCCTTGATCTTCTCGGCTGTCTCGATCGGCTTTTCGCCGTGCTGGTATGAGATGCCCGTGAAATCCTTGATCTGGCCGATGAGGAGAGTCACCGCGATACCTGCGGTGAAGCCCGCCGTGATCGGGTCAGGGATGTATTTGAGAAGGCTTCCGAATCTGCAGAGGCCCATAATGATGAGGATGATTCCCGCCATGATGGAGGCGACGATCAATCCTTCTGTTCCGTCCTTGAGAACGATCCCCGCGACGATCGTTGCAAAAGCTGCCGTAGGGCCTGCGATCTGCACGCGGCTTCCGCCTAAGAACGATACGATGAATCCCGCAACGATCGCGGTGTAGATACCCGCTTCAGGCGTGACACCCGATGCGATCGCAAGAGCAATGGACAAAGGCAGCGCGATTATCGCTACGATTATTCCGGCAACAATATCCTTAACGAGCTGAGAACCCGAATAGTTCTTCAGGACCGAAAACAGCTTCGGCTTAAATTCTTTCATAAGCACCCCTCTGATTACCGCTTTATTCAAACCACAGAATTATAAAAATCCGAGGGGCATTGTATCAATTAATATATTGCACGAATGTAAGAGCTCCAGGCACTTTGATGTTGTGCGGCTTCTCATTTCATGGGTATTACGGACGAAACCGGAACTTTGTGCTTTTTTCGTCCGTAGTTTTTGTGCTTTGGAACTGAAAAAAGCTGCTATTTGCAGACGAAATACAGGTTTATGTTTGTTTTCGTCCGTAAATTTCCTGAAAAACAATCGAAAACAGTTAAAAACTACGGACGAAATGAAGACTTTTTCAATATTTCGTCCGCAAGTCGATAATTCTACACAACATGCTTCAGCCTGACCACAAAGCCCTTGGTGTAGCCCGGGATGTTGTTATCAAGAGTGATGCGGCCCTTATGACGGTCGATTACTCTCTTGGTGATGGCAAGCCCCAAGCCTGTGCCGCGTCCGGGCGTCCTTGACTTGTTTTCGGTTACGAACGGCTCGAAGATCTCGTTTCCGCCGTGGATCTCATCGCCTGTGTCAGCTATCGTGATAACGCAGTGCTTGCCGTCAGAAGAAGCGCTGACCAGCATCCTGATGCCGGAGGGGTTGTGCTTATATGTGTTGACCACGAGGTTTGTCAGGGCGCGGGTGAGGTCTCTTTTGTCTGCGTTTACGAATATCGCAGCGTCGGGGATCTCGACGTTTACTTCGACATCGTGCTCTTCAAGGGAACCGTAATTGTCAGCGACGATCTCGCGCAGGAGAGAGCATACATCGAGCTTTTCGGGCTTCGCTTTATATTCTTCGGTGCCCAGCTGCGAGTATTCGAAAAGCTCATCCACCAGGCCGTTCATGCTGTCGCTCTTGCGGCCGATGATGCCGTAGATATCGTTCTTTTCGTCTTCGGGGATCCTGCCTTCTTCGAGGGCTTTTGCAAATCCGCTGATCGAAGTGATCGGTGTCTTTAGATCATGCGCGACTGAAGCGTAGAGGAGGTTGTTCTCCCTGATCTGACGCTCGCTTATCTTGCGGATCTCTTTGCGGATCAGCAGGAAGAATATCAATGCGCTTAGGATAAAGAGCGCGAGCCTGAGAAAAAGGAAGCCTACTGCAACCGGAACCATGCCTTTATCGCCGGCTGCCAGTGCGGCGGATATGATGTCGCCGAACAGATCCAATACCGCATCAGCGATCCCGTTGAACATGGTGATCACGCAGAACCAGATCACGACTTTGATCCCGAGTTTTGCCATTCCGCTCTTATTCTTCATAACGGTACCCGAGGCCCCTTATCGTTTTGATGTGTTCGGCTCCGACTTTGTCTCTTAAACGGCTGATGATGACGCGGATCGTATTGTCGTCAACCGAATCGGAATCGTACCAACCGGTCTCGTAGATCTGCTCTTTTGTGAAAACGCGGCGCGGCTGTCTCATCATGAGCTCCAAAACTTTGAATTCGGCCTTGGTGAGTTCTATGACCGCATCGCCTTTCTTAACGCTGCATTCGGCGAGATCGAGCGTTACGTCCCCGACGGTGATGACTTCTGATGCAGCTGATGAAGAGGACATGTCGAGCCTTCTTCTCTGGGCGTTGATCTTAGCCAGTACCTCAAGCGGCTCGAAGGGCTTGGTGACGTAATCGTCTGCTCCGATGTCCATTCCGAAGATCCTGTCGGACAGGCCGACCTTCGCCGAAATGATGATGACCGGGATATATCTGTCCTTTCTTTCGCGGATCTTTTTTATTAGCTGATAGCCGTCAATCCCGGGCATCATGATGTCCAGGACCGCGATATCTATTTGGTTTGTGTTGAGGATGGAAAGAGCCTTCGTGCCGTCGTTTGCCTCCAGCACATTGTACTCGCTTGAGTCCAGATAGACCTTTAGCAGCCTGATTATCTCTTCCTCATCGTCAGCTATCAGTATGTTAAGCATCGGAACGACCTCGTGTTTTACTTCGTCTATTTTACATCACTTGAGCTCCTCTTTGCTGAATCTGATGAAAGACAGTGCAGGGATGGCTACGAAGAAGATCGCAACGGAAGCAAGTGCCATGAGGATGTTCTTGTTGCTCATGTCTCCGATCACGAAAAGCGACTGGCCTGCGGGGATGAATCTGAAGATCTTTTCAGCCGTGGGATTGGCAATGAGCATCTGTACTGCTGTGCTGAGGATCACCATCATCATGAGGTTGAAGCCGATCGATGAACCCTGGTGTCTCATGTACATTGAGATGAGGAAGCAGATCGAAGAGAAAGCTGTCTCAACGAGTACGAAGAGCAATGCCCTTGCGACGATCATCCTTACGAATGTTCCGTCGATCCCGCCGGTTCCTCGCATGATGAAAGCGATGGCCGTGCTTACTGCGATCCCGATGAAGGTGAAAAGTCCGATCGAAGCCAGATAGGTGAAGAACTTCGCAAGGAGGATCTTTATCCTGCTGTTGCCGGCCATGACCGCTGCCTGGATCTTTCTGGATTCAAATGCACCGGATACGTGTATGCCTGCGAAAATACCGACCATGAAGATCATGAAACCGTTGAAGTTGCTGAGTCCTTCAAGATATGCTTCGTATCCTGTGACGTCTGATCCTTTCAGGGTCAATATCAGGAAGAGAGCCGGAAGGATTACCATCGTTGCACCGATGATCCAAAACGATAAGGAAGAGAGTGTCTGCTTTGATTCCCATTTAAGTAAGCTGCCCATCATGCTGCCCTCCCGAGAAGTTCCATATAGTAGTCTTCGAGTGATCCGACGTTATCGAGTTCGTCTTTTGTAAGCGTTGAAATGATGTGTCCCTTAGAGATGATTATGTAATCGGTCGCGAGCTGGTAGAGTTCGGAAAGGATGTGTGATGATATCACGATCGTGATGCCGTCATCCCTGCAAAGAGAAAGGAGAAGCTCTCTGACTTCGACCATTCCGACCGGGTCGAGACCGTTTACGGGCTCGTCGAGGATCAAAAGCTCGGGACTGTTGATGAGTGCCATGGCGATGCCAAGTCTCTGCTTCATTCCGAGAGAGAAATCCTTGGCCTTTTTGTTCTTTACGTCTCCTAAGCCGACTCTTTCCAGGACCTGAACGATCCTTTCGGGATCATTGTTGCCGTATAAGAGCTGCTGATACTTAAGGTTAGCCTTTGCGGACTTCTTGAGGTCCAGGATGGGGTGTTCCACAAGGCATCCCATTCTGTGTCTTGCTTCAATGAGGCCTTCGTTGTCTGACTTTCCGAAAAGTTCGACAGAACCTTCATCGATGGTGCTCAGGCCTGTGATCGCCCTGATCGTTGTGGTCTTGCCGGCGCCGTTTTCGCCGATGAATCCGTAGATCTTGCCCTTTTCGACTTCGAAAGATACATCGTTAAGGACTGTTTTCGTGCCGTACTTCTTGGTAAGGCCTTTGATCTTGAGTATGGTGTTGTCCATTTTTTGTTCCTCCGTTTGTGTTATGACCAGATGATAGGCCCCGAACATTAAACGGATGATAGGAGAACATTAACCGGACATTAAAATTTCAGGCTGCCTATTTTTCAATAAATAAGGGTAAAATATATCTGTTGAATTTTCGTCTTATCGCAAAGGAGAACTGATATGCCACCAGGAGGAAGGATGGGCGGCCCGATGGGCGGGCAGTTCCTGACGGAAGAAGAGAAGAAGAACCAGCCCAAAGTCACGCCTGCATTATTAAAGCGTGTATTCTCCTATCTCAAGCCATATACCAAGCAGCTCATCTTAGTACTCCTCTGCATAATCGTATCGTCATTTTTTACTCTCTTACCTTCGATCATCACGGGCAAGATCCTCGATGAAGGTCTCCTCAAGAAGGACTTTAAAGCTCTCGTTTATTACATCGGACTGTCTCTTGCCGTTACGCTCCTTGCGAGCTTCATCGGTGTCGCCGAGACATACATCAACACTTGGATCGCGCAGCACATCACCTTTGACATGCGAAACCAGATGTATTCCCATCTTCAGAAGATGTCGCAGAAGTTCTTCACTTCCAACAATCAGGGCGACATCATCACGAGGATGACGAGCGACATCGACGGCGTTAAGACAGTCATCACAAACACTTTCAGCAGCATACTTTCCAATTCGATCACATTGATCATAGCCATGATCGCGATGTTCCAGAAGAACTGGATCCTGGCCATCGTGGGCATCGTCATCGTTCCGATATTCACACTGCCTACGAGGAAAGCCGGCAAGCAGAGATGGAAGCTTACCAATGAATCACAGCAGGTAAATGACGAAGTAAACGGGATCCTGAATGAGACCCTGTCAGTCAGCGGCCAGCTGTTGGTAAAGCTTTTCGGCAAGGAGAAATACGAATACGACAGATATGAATCCGCCAACCGCAAGATGATCAGCCTCAACATCAAGGAGAGCATGGCGGGCCGCTGGTTCAGGGTGGTCCTCACGACGTTTACGAGCGTAGGCCCGATGCTCATTTACCTCGCGGGCGGCATCCTCATGATGAAGTACGATTCGAGCCTCACGATCGGTGACATCACCGTTCTCGTATCCCTCCTCGGAAGAATGTACATGCCGGTCAACAGCCTGCTCAACATCCAGGTCGAGTGGATCAGGTCCATGGCGCTCTTCAAGAGGATCTTCGATTACTTCGACATCCCCGTGGACATAAAGAATGCGGACGATGCGGTCAAGCCGGACAAGGTTACGGGAGACGTTGTTTTCGAGCACGTTGAATTCTCGTACGATCCTTCGAAGAAGATCTTAAAGGACATCAGCTTCACGCTGAACGCAGGCAAGAGCATCGCGATCGTAGGACCTTCCGGCTCGGGCAAGAGTACCATAGTAAACCTCATACCGAGACTCTATGACGTTGATTCGGGCGTCGTCACTTTTGACGGCATCGACGTAAGAAAGCTTGACCTGACATTCTTGAGAGACCAGGTCGGCGTGGTCTCCCAGGAGACATATCTCTTCAACGGAACGATCAGGGACAATCTTTTATATGCAAAGCCTGACGCGACCGAAGCTGACATGATCGATGCCTTGAAGAAGGCCAACATCTGGGACTTCATCGAGAAGCAGGAGAAGGGTCTTGATACCGAAGTCGGCAACCGCGGCCTGAAGCTCTCGGGCGGCGAAAAGCAGCGCATCTCGATCGCGCGCATCATCCTCAAGGATCCGACGATATTCATCTTTGACGAGGCGACATCAGCGCTCGATTCCATTTCCGAAAAGAAGATCCAGGATGCGATCGATCCGATCATCCGGAGCAAGACAAGTATCCTTATCGCACACAGGCTTTCGACCATCCTTGCTGCCGATGAGATCCTCGTGGTAAAGGACGGAACGATAGTGGAAAGAGGAACTCACAAAGAGCTCCTGTCAAAGGAAGGCGTTTACAGGGAACTCTACGATACGCAGTTCTCCAAGGCTATGATCGACGAGGACGGTGTATCAGAACTCGAACAGTATATATGGGGAGTACAGCCGGGCGACGAGCCGCATGAAGAGGAGTAATAAAGATGCTTCATAAGACTAAGAAACGCCGGGATCATTTCGCGGCACTGATACTCAGCCTTTTCGTATTAATCGCAGCCGTAATGCCTGCTTCTGTTCATGCAGCTGAGATTGACGGCATCGATGTTGCAAAGAAGATACCGATCATCGCCATGACCGCAAATGCCTTTGACGAAGACGTCCAACGTTCACTTCAGGTAGGCATGAACGCGCATCTTTCCAAGCCGGTCGAACCCGACCGTCTCTATCAGACTTTGGAAGAATTAATCTGGGATTACGATCAGGAGAAAGAAAATGATACTGCTGATTAATGCATGCGTACGTAAGGATTCAAGGACCAAAAGGCTTGCGGATGCTCTCTTGGGCAAGCTTAACGGTGAGGTGGAAGAGATCCGGACATCGGAAATGGATTTCCCTGTGGCAGATGAAGCATTCCTTCAGAAGCGTGATGATCTCATCGCAAAAAAGAAATGGGATGATCCCCTGTTCGCTCCTGCAAGACAGTTTGCCAAAGCGGATACTGTTGTGGTCGCAGCGCCATACTGGGATCTTTCTTTTCCTGCTTCTCTGAAACAGTATTTCGAGCAGATCAACGTGCTCGGGATCACTTTTGAATACAGTCCTGAGGGTTTTCCCGTTCCGCTTTGCAAGGCAGGAAAACTCTATTACGTCACGACTGCCGGCGGCTCGTTCGTTCCCGAGGATTACGGCTTCGGTTACGTAAAGGCACTGGCACAAGGGTTCTACGGGATAAAGGATGTGGAGCTGATCAAAGCCACGGGTCTTGATATCTACGGCGCAGACGTTGAAGAGATAATGAACAGGGCGGTCGGAGAGATCAGATGAGCATGGATGGCGGTATCAGAATAGGGATAATCGGAGCCGGTGCAGCGGGCCTTTTCGCGGCATGCCAGATCAGGCGCCTTAAAGGTGACAGGAACGTTCAGGTGACCCTCATCGAGAAGAACGGCATCCCCGGGAAAAAGCTCACTCTCACGGGTCACGGACGCTGTAACATAACCAACCGCAAGAATGCTTCAGAACTTAAGAAAGGCTTCCATGAAGCTGAGAATTTCATATATCCCGCGCTCAGGGAGTTCGGTCCTGAAGACACGATAAGGTTTGTCGAGGACGAGCTTGAGCTGAAGACCAAGGAAGAAGAGAACAACAGGATCTTTCCGGTCTGCGATGACGCAACCAAAGTCAGGGCTCTTCTGATGTCTTATGTCCTGGTGGACGCAGATTTCGCCGGGAACGAAGAAGTCACAAAGATAAGCAAAAAAGAATGCTTTGAGGTGGTCACGAATAAAGGCACTTACAGCTTTGACTGTGTCATATTGTGCTGCGGTGGAAATTCATTTTCCAGGACCGGTTCAACAGGTGATTCGTATAAGCTCGCATCAAGTCTGGGACATCAGATAGAGCCGGTCAGAGGCGCGCTCGTACCGGTTGACGCCGATAAAGGATCGGCCGGTCTTTGTAAGTCCTTAAGCGGAGTTTCTTTAAATGCTTCTGTGTCTCTTTTCGTCGATGACAAAAAGACTGCCTGCATCTCGGGCGACATCCTGTTTGCAGACTTCGGCCTTACGGGTCCTGCCGTAATGGAGATCGCAAGAGAGATTCCCTCTGACCTGACCGGCAGAAAAGCTTACCTGGAACTTGATCTCGTTCCTTCCATGAACGAAGAGGAGTTTGACTTAGAATTCCAAAAACAGATAAATGAACATCCTGACACGAAGATAACGACAATTCTTTCAAGATACATTCCCGCTTCGGTTGCAGGCGGGATCGCCGCGGGAGCCGGCGTATCTGATATGTACGCACAGGGCTTTACAAAGGATAACCGCAAAAAGACCGTACGCGGAATAAAGCATCTCAAGATAGGGATTGCCAAGGCACCTGATATCGAAAAGGCCTACGTCACGCGCGGCGGAGTATCCCTCCGTGAGATCGACCGCAAGACGATGGGATCAAAGATCGTTCCGGGTCTTTATGTCATCGGTGAAGCTTTGGACGTTGACGGCATCAGCGGCGGATATAATCTGCAGGCCTGCATGAGCGAAGCATACCTGGCTGCGAAAAACATTTTGGGTTCATAATCAACAAAGCTGTTGCCGCCTGTTGTTTAAGCATCAAACAGGGCCAACATTACTGATTGTTTTGCCTTCTGACTGACCAAATAATTAATCAAGCATTTGAAACCCATACCTGCAGGAGGAAAAGCTGATGACCAACAAGGCCATATCAATTCTCAACTTAGTAACCGCTTCACTTCTGATAATCGTCGGAGCAGCAACATTGATCACGGAAGGTTTTGCATCGATCTTCGGAGCAGCAGTCAATTTCGCCGTCGCTATCATCTTCGGTGTTCTCGCCTTGGTCTACCTGGCAAAGCACAAGGCGGAAAAGACGGCAAATACCGTTCAGACAGCAAATAACCCCGCATAAGACAAAGCTGACCAACACAAAACATCAAACTGTTTTCAAGTGACCACAAGATCACTTGCGGACAGTTTCTTTTTGGGTCAATAACCTGCCGGGAATCAGGATGGTTTGGGTTATAATGGTGAGGACTAAAGTTTAAAGAGGATCTAATGGCAGAGGTTATCAGGATAAAGGGCGGAACGGACAACTGTTATGTTGTTGCAAGCGGCAGGACCGTCTGCTACGGTCACGGAAAGCCTACTGAAAACGGAAAGTTTTGAGGAGTCACATGATCAAGGGTTTACATCACATATCAATGAAGTGCGGTACGGAAGAAGAGCTCGCAAAGGTGAAAGAGTTCTATGTTGATCTTCTGGGACTTAAGATCTGCAGAACGTGGCCCGAAGGCCTCATGATCGATACCGGAAACGGCTTCATCGAGGTTTTCACGAATGCGGAAGGCATACATCAGTTAGGCGCGATAAGGCATCTGGCATTGCTCACGGATAATGTCGATGAGTTGGCTGAGAAGGTAAAAAAAGCCGGCTATGAGGTCTTTATCGAACCCAATGACAAGGTGATAAGATCCGAGCCGGAATATAAGATCCGGATGGCGTTTTGTTTCGGTCCTCTGGGGGAACAGGTAGAGTTCTTCTGTGAGCGCTAAAAACGCCTAAAATATTTGACAAACGGCCGGTTAGAAAATAAAATCGGTTGTATATAAAAATAAAACTGTTTTGAGTCAATAAAACTCCCAAAGACAGAAAGGGGCTAATTATATGAGCACAATCGAGAAGACGTTTTTGAATGGCGATGTCATCATCAAAGAGGGTGACAGCGGTAGTACATTCTTCCAGCTTTTGGAGGGAAAAGTCGCTGTTTACAAGAACTATGACAAGGAAGATGAAGTAAAGATCGCCGTTCTTGAACAGGGTCAGTATTTCGGCGAGATGGCCGTAATCGAGACATATCCCCGCAGCTCCACAGTAGTTGCAGAGGGCGACGTCAAGGTCATCGAGATCGCTGCCGAAGAGCTGAAGGAATACATCAGCCAGAATCCTGATAAGATCCTTGAGATCATGAAGCTTCTCGGAACCAGGATCAAGACAATGACCGACGACTACAACAAGGCCAAGAAGGCTCTTGATGATGCGCGTAAGGCAAATTCCAGCAGCAAGTACGACGGCTTCTTCAACCAGATGATCAAGCAGTCCATCTATCTTTCTTCCAAGAACTTCAGACTTGAGCAGCCCAGTGCAGAGGCTCTCCGCCAGGCAGCAGAGGCAGTCTCCAAGCAGGAAGGCGACAAGGGTGAGACTTACGTTCAGGGAAGAGTCATCTTCAAGGAAGGCGAAATCGGCAAGTGCATGTACATCCTCCACGAAGGTAAGGTCGGCATCTACAGCCACTTCGGTGAAGTCAACGAGCTCAAGCTTACGGTTGTTGATCCTGTTTCCTGCTTCGGTGAGATGGGCATGATCGCTGAGGAAGCAAGAAGCGCTACTGCTGTTTCCGAGGCTGAGGGCACAAAGGTTGAGATCATCCGTCCCGAGGAGCTGGCCGACCTCTTCAAGTCCAACCCTGAGAAGATCGACATGATCATGAAGAACCTCTCTTACCGTCTGAGATCGATCACTTACGATTATTTCAAGACATGCAAAGAGATCCTCGACTATTCTTCACAGAACCAGAACAGCTATTGATCTTTTGAAAAGCTGATGACCGGAGGCTTCAGGAGCAACATCCTGAAGCCTCTTTTTTGTTTTCCGGGGTAATTTACAAACCGTTTGTCAGGTGTATAATCTTGACGCTATGTTGGAACGCATCAAGAAAGATCCTGTATTATTCATCTCGGGGATACTCGCAGTGGTATCCTGTTTTTTCGTCAAACCCGGTAAGGAATACATCGGATATGTTGATTTCAGGGTTCTGGCGATCCTTTTCTGCATGATGCTCGTCGTGTCTGAACTCGTCATCCTGGGCGTTTTCGACAAGATGACGAACAAGCTCCTTTCTAAGGTCCATTCATCGAGGATGGTGTCGCTCATACTGGTATGGCTTTCATTCTTCATGGGCATGATCCTTACCAATGACGTAACGCTCGTAACTCTCGTTCCTTTCGCGATCGCACTGATGAAGTCTTTCGATGACCGAAAGACACTGACTTTCACCCTGATCCTCATGACGGTCGCGACAAATCTGGGAAGCATGCAGACGCCGATCGGCAACCCGCAGAACATCTATCTTTTCACGCACTACAAGATGGAGATCGGACCTTTCATGCTCATGATGCTCCCGTATTCACTTTGCTCTCTGATCCTGGTCACCATCGCAGTCTTCATTCTCTGCAAGGATCAGAAGATAAAGCATGAAGAACCCAAGGAACAGAAAAAGATATCGGCAGTCAAGCTCGCCGTCTGCATCGTGCTCTTCATCGCGAGTCTTCTGGTCGTCTTAAGGGTCGTTCACTATCTGATCGTTTTAGGCGTCATGATCGCCGTCATGCTCATCATGGACCGGAAAGCATTCAAGGGCGTTGATTATACGCTCCTCATTACGTTCGTGTTCTTCTTCGTCTTCGTGGGAAACATGGGAAAGATCCCTTCCGTTAATGAAGCGGTTTCAAATATAGTCGGGAAGTCGCCCGTCCTTACCGCGGTCGTCTCTTCGCAGGTCATAAGCAACGTTCCGGCTGCACTGCTCCTGTCTGCCTTTACCGAAAACGGCAGGGCACTGGTGATCGGTACGAACTTAGGCGGCCTCGGAACGCTCATCGCGAGCATGGCAAGCCTCATCACATACAAGTTCCACGCCGCGCTCCCCAAGCCCAAGGAAAAGAGCGTCAGCTATGTAGGCGCTTTCTCGGTAGTGAACATCATTTTCCTGATAATACTTCTGGGCGTTCATTTCATTTTCAGATAAAGCAACTTTTCAGGCTCCCTTTCTGTATATAGAATAAAAGCATTAAAGGGGGATCTTATGAAGACCGGAAAAAGAGCGCTGTTTTTATGCTCATTGCTGTTGATCGTTTCCATTTTTGCAGGCTGCGCCGACTGGACAAGTTACGGAGCAGATCCCGTCCCCGGATTGAACCTGAAGACGGAAAAGTTTGTCTGCTTATCGTATGCCAAGTACGATGAGGATTTCAGCAGGAGAGACTTAGGTGCGATCAGGACCGAAGGCGGATTTACATACTGCAGCTCAAACAACATGCTTAAGTTCCGCGGATATTACAGAGGACTGGACTTTATCACTCTGGTCTTTGAGAAGTCGTCTCCCATAAACAGCGGTATGCTGAAGCGGGATGCCGATAACCGTTATTCCAGGACGCTTCAGGGGATGATCTTTGCCCAGGACTCACACCACAAATTCGTGACCTATCAATACGAAACGGCTATCTACGAAAAAAACGGAGAGCCGTCGCAGGCCAAAACGGCCTCTGCCAATTCGTTTAAATTCCAGGTCAGTGACGATGAGCCCGAGACCTATTACTCGATCAATCTGCGCGGGTACAAGGGCAAATATCTGAACAAGGATCTGGAAGAATGCGACATGGTAATAACCCACAGAGTCCAGACGGAAGTCCTTCCGCAAAGCTACTGGACTGATTACGGATACGATGAGACGCAGCAGTTCTACCACGCTGACAAGCTGAAATGGAATACCAGGGACTTTAATGACAAAAGGACCAACTACATGCCGCTTGAATAAACTTCGGGAGAAAACATGAAGATAACCGTAGCAATGGATTCGTTTAAAGGCAGCCTCACCTCGGCAGAGGCAGGAGAAGCCGTAAAACACGGCATCTTAAAGGCATGCCCTGACGCGGAGGTAACGGTCCTCCCCCTGGCCGACGGCGGCGAGGGCACATTGGACTGCATCGCGCCTTACATAAAAGGAGAAGAGGTCCGCTTGAAGGTCATGGGCCCTTTGGGAAACCCGGTTGATTCCTCATATATCTACGACCACGTGAGCAAGACCGCCTATGTCGAAATGGCAAAGGCCTCAGGGCTTACCCTCATCAGTCAGGAAGAAAGAGATCCGTATCTGACGACCACATACGGAACCGGCGAACTGATAAGGGAAGCCGTGCAAAGAGGAGCAGCAAAAGTTTTCGTTTTCATCGGAGGCAGCGCGACCAATGACGGCGGGGCAGGCATGCTTCAGGCCCTCGGAGCAAGGCTCACGGATGAGAACGGCAATGACATAAATCAGGGTGCCATCGGATTGAAAGGTCTCTGCAAAACTGACTTTTCCGGTCTGATCTGCAAAGAAACAGAGTTTATTGTCGCAAGCGATGTCACCAATCCACTCTGCGGTCCTGACGGGGCAAGCTTTGTTTACGGTCCACAGAAGGGGGCTTCTGTGGATGCCTGCAGGGAAATGGACGGATGGCTTGAAAGATTTGCCAAGCTCTCCGGATTTGACCCGTTTGAGGCAGGGACAGGTGCAGCCGGCGGTATGAGCTTTGCATTAAAGAACATGCTTGGTGCTGACATCAGGTCAGGCGCAAAGACAGTAACGGAGCTGACCGGTGCGGAATCTGAGATCCGTGATTCGGACATCGTCATTACCGGCGAAGGAAGAATGGACAGCCAGACCGTCAACGGCAAAGCACCGTACGGAATACTTGAGCTGGGACTCAAGTACGGAAAGCCCGTTTACGGCCTGTGCGGAATACTGGGTGAGGGATCTGAGGAGTGCCTCAAGGCGGGATTTAAGGATATCCGCCCGTTAATTGTTCCGACGATGGTAAAAATAGAAGCGGTCAAGAGCGTATCTGATACCGCGGAAGACCTGATCCTGCATATAATGTAAGAGTCATCGGCCAGGATTCTTATGTTGTTTTCTCTCAAGACCAGGTACATGCGTGTGCCATAAAAGACGTTCAGGAGGTCAGGGGAGTATCGAATGTCGATGCGGCCAAAGCCGATCAGATGTACAATAACCAGTGGCACGCCGTGTTCATTTTCGAGCCGGACGGGATGCATGATTTTAACTGCAGCAGCGATCTGGCGGCCGAAACCATCGTCGATGAGTTCAGGAAAAAGGGAATTAAGACCGGTTACAAGATCAAGGAAGATGACAAGGCCAAAACGCCGGAAAAGCCCTAAAATACAGCATTGCAACTTCCGTTTGACAAGATTCAAGGTCAGGTTGGTAGAGATGTAAACCGGCTTTTTGCTAACCTCAAGCCATCAAACCTTGGAGGTGAAACAAATGACAATTGGAGATAGAATACAAAACCTCAGAAAGACAAAAGGAATGTCCCAGGAGGAACTTGCCGACGCGATCGGAGTATCCCGTCAGGCTGTCTCAAAGTGGGAAAGCGAACAGGCCGCCCCGGATCTCGAAAAGGTGATCATAATGAGTGACCTTTTCGAAGTTACTACTGATTATCTCCTTAAAGGAATAGAACCGGTCAGGACGGATGACCATAAGACCATGGCTGACATCTTGGACCGGAAGGTCCTGACGGAGAAAAACGGAAAACGGGCCAAGACCGCGCTCAAGTGGTTCCTCATAGGTTTCGGCGTACTGCTCGGGATAGATTTCATTTCTATGATCATCTATTTCCTGATCAACGGTTTCCCGCACTGACAGATTCCTGAAAACACAGACTTTTAAACGGCCTGCATGGCGCAGGCCTTCCGTTAACACGCTCAAAACAGGAGAAACGACATGGGTAAGATAAAAGAATTCATTAAGAACATAAGCCCCTTCAACAACCGCTCGGAGATGCCGAAGATCTTGTATATCGTAAAGGTCATCCTGATATTCTGCGTCTTCAAATTTACCGGAGAGCTCGTATGTGAGGGCCTGGCCATCGGAATCCATTTTGCATGCGGCAAGAACCCTCTCAAAGGTGAGATGTTCGACACAAATACGATCACGCTGATAACTTATCTGGGTTACTCGCTCATGATCGCCGTGATAATCGTTCTGTGGAAACTGTTCCAGAAGAAGACTGTGGCTGAACTCGGATTTACGGGAAATGCCCTTACTTACCTTTTAGGTCTGGCAGCAGGAACGGTCCTTATTGCGGCATGCGTCATCCCGGTAATGCTGACCGGAGCTCTGCAGTTTAACGGTGTTTTCGAAAACATTGACAAGGCGATGGTCCTTCTTATGATCCCCTGCTTTGTTTTGCAGGGAGCCATGGAGGAAGTGCTCTGCAGGGGCGTCGTCCAGCAGCTTCTGATAAAGAAGACAACGGTACCTGTAACTTTTGCCGTAAGCGCCGCTCTTTTCACGATCCCGCACATCGACAACATGGCCGGAACAGAACCTGCCATCACCGTGACAGCTGTTATCAACCTCATCCTGATCTCTATTGTCTTTTCATTTCTGACTCTCCGCTTAAAGAGCATCTGGGCAGCGTGTGGCCTGCATTCCGTCTGGAATTACATCCTGTCGGTCGTCCTCGGACTTAACCTTAGCGGAAACGAAGGGTCTGTCGTGGCGGTTTTTGACGTAAGAACATCAGGAAACAGCATTTTGAACGGCGGAATCTACGGGATCGAAGGAAGTGTTGTCACGGCAGCCGTACTTGCGCTTGTCCTGGCAGGAACCGTTCTGTTTTCGCTAAAGGACAGACTAAATGCCAACGAAAAAGAGCTGCACTAAAGCAGCTCTTTTCCGGGTTATTATATAAAGGGATCGGGGGAGGATTAACTTGTTCAAACCTTTGTGAACTTGAGGTTGTAGGCTGTGTTGCCGCCGTTCTCCGTCCAGTTGAGTGTCTTTCCGTTGAATTCGATCTTGCCTGTTCCTTTGGTGTAGATCGTTCTGGAATTAAGTCCGGTGTTGGTGTTGTAGTAATAATGCTTGGCGCAGTCATTGTAAGAAAGAGTGTTTGTCTTGGTGTCGATCTCGCCTGTCATTAACCAGTGCTCGATGTGGTGGGAACCTGCGCTGGCGGGAATGCTGTGATTGATCTCGATCCTTGCCGTATTATCCTTTTTGATGCTTACGATCATCGAGAAGCCGTTGCTGAGATACTGGTAATACCCGTATGAGAACTTGGCTTCAGGGGCCTTGTTTCCGGGAGTCTTCTTTTTCTTTACTGTCTTCCCGGTCTTCTTTTTTGCAGGCTTTTTGGTCGGCTTCTTTGTTGGCTTCTTCGCAGGCTTTTTTGCAGCGGGTTTCTTGGGTGTTGCTGTCTTAGCGTCAGCAGTCTCTGATGTTTCGGAGGGTGTGCCTACGATGACCAGAGATTCGTTTGCGCTTTCGTTCGTCGGTTCGGCGGTGGGCGTTATCTCATTTCTTTCAATCATTACCGGCTCGATAACGACTTCCTGGGGTCTTGCGATGGGGAGGAGCATGGTCTCCTGAGACCTTTGAGCTGCCGAGCAGCCTGCGAAGACACCGATGGTTGCTGCAAACATTGTTCCCGTTGCAAGGATTGCGAATATACTTTTATTCATAAGATTGTTCCTTTCTCTCAGTTGGTTGTTTTTGTCTGACAGCTGTATTTAAACAGACGTAAAACCCGCAAACCATACGCAATCAAGGGCTTTTCTGTTGCATAATCAACACTTGCCGTGCCTTGTGTCGTAAAAGTGAAAATGTTGTATCATTTGAATATGACGTGACATGAAAAAAGGGGTAATCACATGAAGAAATGGTATGACGAGGAATACGAATTCACCATTGAAGTAACGGGTTTCCTGCATGGTGACCATACCGAGAGATACTGCAGGAACGGTGAAGAGATCGGAGACAAGTACACCTGCACATACGGATGCCCCGTAAATAAGGACGGCTACGGCATCTGCTCCAAGACAATGATGATGCTCTATCCCCTGATGGAAGCCGTAAGGAGCGGGGGAGACCTTCAGAAAGTCGGCGGTGACGGAAAGTACACCAAGACGGTAGTCTGTCCCGACGGGTGCGTCATATTCAAGCTGACCGCCACGCCTTTGGGCAACGAGAATTTCCATACCGGCGGGTTCTGGGATTATCCTGATCAGACTTGATAAGGAAGACGGTTTTTATGTACATATACATTGCCTACAGAGATCTGATATTTCATTACTCTCAGAACAGTGCTTTCGGCGGTGTCCCGGTAAACAACGATTACAGATTTACCGTGGCAAATGACGGCATCAAATATCTTCTCACAAAAAACGGTGCGAGCTGCGCCGTTTCCAAAGAAGACGGCGACAGGTTCATTGAAGAGGTAATGAAAAGGTGCGGCGGGGAGCACCCGGGTTATTTCCCTCTCATTCCAAGTCTGAACGGCAAGGACACTGCGGCCGTGATCGAGAAAGAACGTGAAGTGGAATTAGGCAACCATACCATGAAGCAGACCTTCTATTACGACATGGACGATGAAGTGCTCCTTCAGATGCTGGACAGCCTTAAGGAGAGATCAGGCGCCCCGATGGATGAACGCGCGTTAATGAACTACAACTACCCAAATAGCGTCCTTCCCGAAGAGGATATCGAGCTCGACAGCATCTACCACGGCATATATTGCAAGCCGGAAAACAAGTCTAATTCCGTTATTCAAACGGTCTTCCCTGATAAGAGATCAAGCTGCTTCAGACAGGGAAAAGACCATGCAACTGTCGTGATCAGGGAGGGAGATAACAAGGTAACTTATTACGTTCCTGCTGACCTTATCCCTGAGATAAAGGAGAAGGTAAGAACGCTTTGCAGCAATCCGGCGGAAGCTTATGTTGAGCACGGCGAATGGGAAGGCTTCATAAGATTCGGAAAGAACGGGGAGAACAGGATCTTTACGGATCCGGACAAGACCTTGGAACTGTTGAAGGATATAGTTTCAAAGAGCGAAGTGCGCTCTACGGAAGCCGTGGATACGAAAAAGTACTATCCCGTGGGAAAGGTCCCTGCAAGCACAGGCTTGGGAGGATTTTTTACCATGACGGGTGCGGCACCTTTTGCTGCCGGACCTGCCACGGCGCCGGCTCAGCCAGCCGGCCCGAAATGCATCTGCTGCGGTGCTGACGTTACGGGAATGAAGTTCTGCTCTGAATGCGGCAAGCAGGTCGGAGGGTAAATAAGGAGGCTTAATAGTGTTCTGTATCAAATGCGGAAAAGAGATAAGCGACGGTGCCAGATTCTGCAGACATTGCGGAGAGCCTCAGCCTGTGATAGTTACGGTAACACCTCCTTCGGAAGCAGAGGCTGAAGCAAAGGAAGAGGCAAAGAAAGCTGCTGAAAAGCGCCCGATGCCTGCCGTAAACTCGGACAGGGAAAGGATAGCAAGGCAGGAGCAGACCGGCATGATCCTCGCGGCGGCATTTCTTGCAGCATGCATTGCCGCAGAGAGCGATGAGATAAAGAGGCTTCTTCCTGAGGGCTTCGACATGGACAAGTCTCCTTTGGAAGAGATCGTCACACTGATAAAAGACAGCGATCCGCTGACGAGAGCCGTAAAGGCGGAACTGGCATTTTTGCAGAACGACCTTAAAGAAAATCTGGCTGCCCTGAATTCAGTCTATGAAGCGGCAAAGGTGATCCCGGAAGCATTCCGTACCGCTGAAAAGCTTTATGGCATCTACAAAAACATGAACGGCTCGGGCTTTGACATGGAAAAGGCCGTCGAGCTGGCGGACCGCAAAGCAAACGCTGATCTTCTCAAGGAAGCAGAGAAAGAAACGGCTGCGGTCAGGGCCGACCTTACCGAAGGCCTAAATGCCGCATATGCCGAGATCAACGGAAATGAAGCCATACAGTCAGAGCTGCTCTCAAATAATCCGGAAGCAGTAAGAAGCCAGTGCTCTGCTCTTGGCAGGCATAACAACATGTTGTCGAACCTTTCGGAGATCAGAAACAAGGTCTTCGCCAGGAACTATTTGGACGTCAGTTCCGCGATCCGGCAAAAGACCGCCAGCATGAAGAACAGTGCGATCCAAAATGCGTGGGGGATGTAAGACATGACGGAACTGCGGCTTGATTTTCACATGCATTCGACTGTTTCCGACGGCACAGATTCGCCGGAACGGCTGTTGGAGCTCGTCCGGAAGACCGGACTTGAGATGTTTTCGGTGACGGATCACGATACACTGGCAGGGACCGGGATAATGCGTTCTCTTATCAAGGACGGCGATCCTTATTATGTTAACGGGATCGAGTTCTCGTGCAGAGACGAAGAAGGGAAGTACCATATCCTGGGATACGGTTACGATCCTGACGGAGAATCCGTCAACGGTGTTGTAGAGCTGGCTCATTCCTACAGGGCAAAAAAGGCAAAGCTCAGAGTTGATTTCGTTGTAAACGAATTGGGAATGGACCTGCCCAATGACGTCATCGAAGGATTCTTAAAGCTTCCCAATCCCGGCAAACCGCATCTTGCAAATATCCTCGTCGAGTATGGCTATGCCGAAAGCAAGGATAAGGCGATTAAGGAAATACTGGGCAAGTTCAAGTATCCCAGTCAGTACATCAGGCCGGAGCAGGCGATAGACGGCATATTAAGATCAGGCGGAATCCCGGTCTTGGCCCATCCGATCTTCGGTTCGGGAGACCAGCTGATCCTGGGATCTGAAATGGAAGAGCGCCTTACAAGGCTCCTCGGATACGGACTTCAGGGAGTGGAGGGCTTCTATTCGGAATTTACGGATGAGCAGCGCGGTTTCGTGCTCGGCCTGGCCGAAAAACACAGCCTTTATGTTACGGCGGGCAGCGATTATCACGGCAGGAACAAGACCGTAAGATTAGGCTGTAACGGACTTGATAAGGTCACTTCAGTTCCCAAGGGACTGAATGAGTTCGTTGAAAGAGTAAGCGGACGATAGTTTGAACTTGGTTGCAGCCTCAGGATGTCTGACGTGGAGCTGAAGAAGATAACCGACCTCATGAAGGGCTTCGGATGCCCTTATTTCGATCCTCAGACGGGCACCAGATACGAATGATCTGTTTGACGATTTTATACGAATTATTCAAACAAACTTAACAGCGGTTATAATATAATTAAAAAGACTTTGATAAATGCGGGTGTTTCTTTCAGGAACATTCGCATTTGTTAAGCATAAATACCGAGGGGGGCAGAGTTTGAAGTATAAGATCCGGTATTACTGCAGCAGCGACATCGGCAGATGCAGAAAGATGAACCAGGACAACTTTGTTTGCGAAGGAAGATACATGGATGCCTCCAATGCGGCATTCACTTTTCCTTTGAGCGGAACGCTGTATCCCGACCGGCCCTCCATGACCGGCGTGTTCGACGGACTCGGAGGCGAAGAGAAAGGCGAAGTGGCGTCTTACATCGCTGCACGTACCGCAGCGGAAACGGTTATCGGTGATGATCCCTTAAGCGACCTTTTGGAATTCTGTCAGACCGCAAACACCAGGATCTTAAGCTACGCTTCCCATAATGACATCTCTTCGATGGGTACGACGGCCGCGGTACTTGTTTTCGCCAAGGCAGGAATATCCTTGTGCAATATCGGTGACAGCAAGATCTTCCGTTTTGCGGAAGGGAACCTGTCCCAGATATCGACGGACCACTACTGCATCACTGCGCCCGGGGTTAAGCCCCAGCTTTCACAGAACCTGGGGATCCCTGCCGATGAGATGACGATCGATCCTTATGTTGCAAAAGGCGACTATAACGAAGGCGATATCTATCTTTTGTGTTCCGACGGTCTGACTGACATGATCAGACCCGAGCAGATCGCTTACATTTTGCAGACAACGGAATTCGATAACTGCATAAACGTTCTGATGTCGACGGCTCTTGAGAATGGCGGCAGGGACAACATCACCATCATCCTTTGTAAGCTCGAGCAGGATAAGCAATCGTTTTTCGACGTGTTTTTCGATCCCGTCTGATCAGGAAAGATGTTGAAGACTCAATAAGAAAAACAGTCAGGTTGGAGAAAGATGAACGGAAGCGGGATTTGGCCCGAATGGCAAATAGTTGAAACGCTTGGATCAGGCTCTTACGGCAAGGTCTATAAGGTCGTGCGCAGAGAGCGTGACGTTGAAAGCTATGCTGCGGTAAAGGTCATCTCCATTCCTTCCTCCGATGCTGAGATCGACTCACTCCGTTCGGAAGGAATGTCGGCTGAAGAGGTAAGAAGATTCCTGGAAAACATCGTCAGGGATTGCGAAAACGAGATCCGCCTGATGGATATCTTCAAGGGCGTCCAGAACATCGTGAGCATGGACGATTACAAGATCGTGGCCAGGGAAGGTCAGATAGGATGGGACATCTACATCCGAATGGAGCTTCTGACTCCCTTTAAGGACATAAACAGGAAACTGACCGAAGACGAGGTAATCAAGCTCGGGAATGGCCCAGACGGTAACCGTTCCTGTCGCAGGAGCAAAACAGATAAAGGTGTTTGTGACATACGAAAAGGATAATTACCACGGCCAGCCCACGGCCGGATTAGGCAATATCCTCATCAAATAGAAACAGCAGAGGTAAACGCAAATGCAGGCAAATCAGACGACCAGGATCAACAACAGTCTTCAGGTGACCATTTTCGACGGAATGACTCCGCCGAAGACCTTCGATCTTTCCAAATTCGGCAAGACGGTAATTACCTTTGGCCGAAGCGAGCAGAACGACATCGTTCTTCAGTCAAGGATCGTGACCACGAATCACGGAAGATTCGTCTTCAGGGACGGAATGTGGGTGATTGAAGACAGGGCCGTGTTTGGCGGAGAGCCCAGTACGAACGGCTTGATCTACAACAACGCGGGCATCGTTTCCAAGGTCTTGTCCGAGGGTGACTTCATCCGTATCGATGACGGCATTCAGACGGTAGCCGCAGGCGTCCTTTTCGTATTTGCCTCATCAGCATCGCAGAACAAATGGTACATCTTCTCACTTGCCGGAAGGCAGCAGGTGAACATCGGACGTGATCCGGCCTGCGACATCGTACTTCCTCACGTCAGTATCTCCAAATTCCACTGCAGCATCTCCTATTACCAGGGCCGTTATTTCATCACGGATTACGGAAGCACCACCGGTGTTGTCGTAAACAACGTGCGTATTTCCGGAAGGCAGTACCTTAACGAGAAGGATGTCATCGCGATATCCAACGCCAAGCTGATATTTACCTCTTCGGCGATCTCGTTCTGCAGTTACAAGACCGGTATCTCAGTAGACGTTGAGGATGTCGTCATTACCAGAAAGAACGGCATGAAGACATCCGTGACCGGAAACCACGTCAGCCTGAACATCAGGCCGGGAGAGCTTGTCGCGATAATCGGAGGTTCTGGTGCCGGAAAATCAACGATCATGAACGCCATGAGCGGATATCTTCCTCCTGCAAGCGGTGCGGTCTACATCAACGGCGTAGACCTCTATAAGAACTTTAACTCGCTTAAGAAGCTGATCGGCTACGTTCCCCAGTCGGATATCGTTTACGATAACCTGACGCTTCACGACATGCTCTCTTATACGGCTGAACTGCGACTGCCTAAAGATACGACAAAGGCTGAGCGCGAAGCAGCCATAGACAAGGCAATCCGGCTTGTTGAACTTACCGAAAAGAAGAACAATTACATCAAGAATTTGAGCGGCGGCCAGAGAAAGAGGGCCAGTATCGCAGTCGAGCTCCTTTCGGATCCTAATCTCCTGTTCCTTGATGAGCCGTCTTCCGGACTCGATCCCGGTACGGAGCGTAATCTCATGCAGTCTCTCAGGGAGATGGCAAACGCAGGAAAGACGGTAATCCTCGTCACCCACAGTACGCTTCAGTTAAAGATGTGCGATAAGATCCTGTTCATGGGAAGAGGCGGTAATCTCTGCTATTTCGGTTCCCATGATGATGCGCTGAAGTTCTTCCGCGTAAACGACATCATCGATGTCTATAACATGATCAATGACCACGCTCCGGAGTGGCGTGCATATTACGACAAGACCATGGCCAAGCAGGCACCCAGGCAGCTTAAGATGCAGCCCCTGCCGGCTTCCTCCGGTACGGGAAGGGATAAGGCACAGCTCCCGGTCCTCTGCTCCCGTTATTTCAAGCTTGTCTTAAACGACAGGAAGCGTTTCCTGCTTTTGTTGTTCCAGGCGCCGGTCCTGGCGCTCCTCATCTCGCTGGTTGCGGACGGACGACAGTTTGAACAGTACGACATAACGAAGAGCTTGCTGTTTGCCTTGTCGTGCTCGGCGTTCTGGGTCGGTATGCTCAATGCCATACAGGAAGTATGTAAGGAAAGAAACATAATGAAGCGTGAGTACATGACGGGTCTTTCATTAAATTCGTACATACTCTCAAAGATATTGGTCCTTGGCGCGATGTGCCTGGTACAAAGCTTCCTCATCATCACGGTGTTCTCGATTACCGTCGGACTTCCTGACGAAGGCGTTCTTTTGCCGTCTTATCTGGAATTGCTCCATACCACGTTCTTCACCGCGATAGCTTCTACGGCAATGGGTCTTTTCGTATCGTCACTGTTCTCGAATGCGGACAGGGCAATGACGGTCGCGCCGATCCTTCTGATGCCGCAGATCCTGTTCTCGGGCCTGATCTTCAAGCTTAGCGGAATTACCGAGATCATCTCATGGTTCGCGGTCTGCCGTTGGAGCATGGAAGCCTACGGAACCACAGCCAATCTGAACGAATTGCCGCTCAAGGCCCAGCTCGATCAGGACCTCCTGACCACTTTGCAGGACGGCTTGCAGAACAGCTTCAAAGAGGGATTGGATCCGTACATACAGGAGGGAGTAAAATTCTCAAATAACGCCATCGAGATAACGCGCGATGTTGAGGATTTCTTCAAGTATTCAAAGCTGCATGTGCTCGGCGATTGGATCCTCCTCATTCTCTTTGTCATCGGTTTCCTGCTTCTCGCAAGAATGGTCCTTTCATCGATCAGCAAGGAGAAAGGCTGACGGGAATAATAAGCGTTGCCGCACCTGACTGGTCAACAGACTAACTGCCCAATTTGTAAAAATAAGTTTACAACAAGTTAGCAATATATTTGATTACCTGGTTGGTTTATAACCTATACTTATAGAGTGTTATCAACTCATATAAATGACGGGGGGAATGATCTATGGATCTAGTTCAGGTTATTAAATTTGAAGGCAATGTAGATGATCTCGTTTGGAAGAGTCCGGTAGAGGATTTTAACACTTCATCCGTTTTGATCTGCGATGAGGCTCATGAGGCTCTCGTCCTCGTAAACGGTGTCCAGTACGGTATCTATTCGGCGGGAAGACATGTCCTTGAGACACCTAACATTCCGATCGCCAAGACCATTATCAATATGCCGTCTGACGGAAAGACCACATTCCCGTGCCAGGTTTTCTTCGTAAACAAGCTTCATCAGATGTCAATGAACTGGGGGATCCCCAGCTCCATCTATCTGGAAGATCCCACATATCACATCTTCCTGCATATCGGTGCTCACGGCGGCGCTAACTTCTACGTAAAGCACACTGCCAAGTTCTTAGAGAAGCTCGTAGGCTTCAGAGCAAGATTCGATCCTAATGAACTTGTTGATCCTGATCACGGCATGTTCCGCAGCGTTATCAACAAGTCAGTCACATCCGCGATCGCAAAACTCATGACGACCGCCCAGATAAGCTATTTCCGTATTGCCGAGCAGCTCTATGAGATCAGTGATTTCATCCGCGATTATCAGCTGAACCCGATCTTTGACGAGTACGGCATCGGCCTTAAGGAATTCGTCATCGAGGGCGTCGTAACACAGGAAGATGACCTTGCTGTAGTTAAGGACGCAAGAAGCAAGGAAGCTGCACGTTCTATCCAGGGCTACGACTGGGCTGCCGAGCAGAAGGCTGAGATCATGAAGGCTTTTGCAAGCAACACCGGTACTGCCGGCGGAATGGGCGGCATGATGGGAGGCTTCATGGCAGGAAGTGTCATGGCAGGAAGCCTCGCTGACATGGGCAAAAACGTCCTTTCCGGTGACGGTCTCGCACGCGGCACGGATCCTTCTCTTGCAAGCGCAAGGAATGATGCCCCGATCATCCAGGGCGGAAGCGGCATAGACGTTGTTTCCTTCATGCAGAACGGAGGCAAGATCGTTGATCCTCAGGCAGCGCCTGCAGCTCCTGTGTCAGAAGCACCTGCACCGGCTGCACCGGCAGCTGACGGAGCAGTCTCATGCTCCAACTGCGGTGCTCCGATCGCTCCCGGAAAGAAGTTCTGCACAAAGTGCGGAACGCCGGTAGGCGCACCCAAGAAGAAGTTCTGCCCTAAGTGCGGAACCGAGGCTGAAGGCGATGACATGTTCTGCGGATCTTGCGGACACAGATTCTGATTAGGAGGATAAAGACATATGGATAAGAAGCATGGCATAATGTTGGGCGTAATAGGAGCTATCCTGTTTGGTGTTTACAACATGTTGGTCTTTGTTATTTTCAGAGACCACAACTCTGTTTTCTGGGTAAGCTACGTATTTGAATTTCTGGCATTTGCCCTTTGCGCGGGATGCTTTTTCGTTTCACTCAGGAACATGTCGCTCAAGGCAGCTTTCTTCGGAATACCTTTGATCTCGTTCTCCCTTTATTTCCTGATCCTTGAGACCATCGTAAGCTTCATCTTCATGGCACTCAGAAACGTTGTCAGTGTGACACTCGCCATCGTTATCCAGGTGCTCATCCTTGCAGCATTCCTCATCGTTGCGATCATTTCCATCATGGCTAAGGATGCGGCTGTAGCTTCCAACGAGAAGATCAACAATTCCGCAAAGTACATCCAGTCTTTCCGCGTGGATCTTGAAGGCTATGCAGAAAGATGCCCGGATCCCACCGCAAAGGCCGCGATCGCCAAGCTTGCAGAGACCGCAAGATATGCGGATCAGAGGACAACACAGCTGTCCGCACCTTTGGAACAGCAGATCAGCGCTCTGGTCGCACAGATCCAGACTTGCGTAAACACAGGTAATTACCAGGCTGTTCCCCAGCTTTGTCAGCAGGCAGAATACGCATATTCTGACAGAGACAGAAAACTTAGATTAGGCTAAGAAGGACGGTCTTTCAAATATGGCTTATGAATCTCAGGCCGCTGTCTGTAAGATGTGCGGCGGTGCTCTGGGTTATGTATCCGAAGAAAAGAGATGGAGATGTAAGTACTGCGGCACTTATGTTGAGCATTTTTCTTCCGAGAACACAGACGTTGACGGCATTGCGAGACAGTGCATAAACGATGTTGCGAACAGGAAGATGAGCAGTGCCGAAAAGAATCTCTCCGAGTGCACGAAGAAGAATCAGAAGAGCGTTGCCACCCTGATCGCGAGCATGAGTTACTATTTCGGAATGGTTACCCAGGCTTCATCCGATCAGGAGAGGCGCAACTACATGGACAGGCTTACGGGCCATGTCCGTGTCTTCCTTTCTGATTATCCGAGGCTCGGACCTGAGGAGACCAAGTTCTACAACTCCTTCGGCACGGATTTCAATGATGTCGTTGCAAACCTTCTTTCCGTTTACGGTGTCATCGGACCTGCGGGCAACGAGAGAATAGATTTTCTCATGGACAAGATCGACCTGGGTCTTGTCTATTCCGAGGAAGAAAACAAGTCTCTGCTCCGGTTGTTCATAAACAGGGGAGATGAAGGCTCCGTAAGAAAGATCCTGTCCAACTCCGCACACATCGACCACTTTGAGTCACTCAACATTGTCCTTTTCACGATGAAGGATTCTCCTTCGAAGGCTGAAATGACGGGACTTGTAATGGACAGGAACACGGCATTGAGGTTTGACCCGAGGGGGTTTGATTCGTATTTCACAAAGACCGAGGACTCGTTTGAGACCTGCCTGGGAATCCTGTCCCTGCTGGCTGATTACGGGGTTCCGATCGATGCCATGAGCGCCTTTACGGCATTGTCCGAAAAAGCAAAGAGTGACGAAGACCTGGTGCATCTGCTTGAGAATATCTACAGGCTTTCTTCCGATACAAGAAAGGATGTGGAGATCTTCCAGCTCCTGTTCAGCAACGATGCCAACATCGCGGTGATCCCTGCTTATTTCAAGATCCTTGAAGAGAAGGATATCTACATGTCGATCAATTCGAAGACGCTGATCTCCCTTCTCGATAACGGCGCGGTACCGGCTTCCACCAAGATACAGATAATCGAAGAAGTCATAGGAAATCCCCATTTCCAGCTGGACCTCAGAGGCTGGGATGTGGTCATCAGCCACTTCCTGATGAACGTTAACTGCGCCCCTGAAGACAGGCTTGCCATCGCCAAGGCCTTGATCTCCGAAAATGCTCCGATCTCCGTTAAGACGGTAACTTCTTATATTGTAGGCAACACCTTTGACG
>SVJC01000015.1:9747-27654 GCA_015069215.1 Oscillospiraceae bacterium | reverse complement strand
GTCTTTTCCGGGATCCTCCATTTGCCTTTCCTGGCCTTGGATTTGTCAACTCCGTAAAGGATGAAGGTGACAAGGTTTATTATTATGTAAAACACAAGAAAAATCTTCATCCTTATATTATAATCGTGCTTATGAGTTTTTCGAAAGCGATCAAGGGTGTTTTTTTTAGGATATCCGTTCTGGCCTTGTGCCTGACGGCTCCCGTTTTTGTTCCTTCATGCAGCTTCTTAGATGACGAAGATCCCGGTGATGTCTCATATGAGGAGTCCAAAAACGTTTTATCCGGATCGTCATCTTCAGAAAGCGAAGAAACATTACCGTCTTCAACGGATATCGAAATGGGCTTCGAAAAGGTCAGCAAGGCATATGTTTACTGCACCTGGTACGACGTGGAGAAAGACAATCCGGCAAGCTACAATGTGATGGATTCGGATGACGCGTATGCCCTTAAATGCGTTTTCTATTTCAGGGAACCAATTAGCGCCACCTTTCGTGCGGTATTGAAGAATGAGGCCGGGCAGGTTGCCGTAAAGACCATCAGGCTGGACGAGAAGGTTATCGCCGAATGTGATTTTTCAGCAGGCCTCGAAGGAATGGATTCTTTCAAGGCCGGTACATATAAGATCATTCTTGAGAATGAAGGCAAAAGTGTCGCCATTTCGAGCGAAATGAGGGTTGAATGATGTTTGTAGCAGACAAATGGAAGGACTATGAGATCCTTTATGCAGGAAAGGGCGAAAAGTATGAGCGCTGGGGAACAGTAAAGCTCTTAAGGCCCGATCCGCAGGCGGTCTGGCCCGTCATTGACGGCGGCAAGGTCAAGCAGATGAGCGATCTTCCTGCTCCAAATGCCAGATACAACCGCAGCAGCGAAGGCGGCGGTTCCTGGACGAGACTTTCACAGATGCCTTCATCCTGGAAAATCTCCTATGATTCACTCGGCAAAAAGCTGACATTCATCGTTGAACCCACGAGCTTCAAGCATACGGGTCTGTTCCCCGAACAGGCCGTAAACTGGGACTTTTGCGGCGGGCTCATCGAAAATGCCGCGAAAAGGGAAAAAGAAGAGATCAGGGTGTTGAACCTTTTTGCTTATACGGGAGCTGCAACTCTTGCTTGTGCTGCTCACGGAGCTACGGAAGTCGTACATGTCGACGCTTCCAAGGGCATGATCGCCCGCGCAAAGGAGAATGTGTCCGCAAGTGATCTCACTGAAAAGTACATCCGTTTCATTGCTGATGACTGCAAGAAGTTCGTTGAGAGGGAGATCAGGCGCGGAAGAAAATATGAGGGGATCATAATGGATCCTCCGTCATACGGAAGGGGACCTTCAGGCGAGCTTTGGAAGCTTGAGGACTCTTTCTATGATCTTGTATCCCTTACGTCAGAACTCCTTTCCGATGATCCTCTGTTCTTCATCGCAAGTTCTTATGCGACTGAGATCACCGCAGAGGCTTCGGGTCAGATCCTTTCTCTGGGTATCAGAGGCGGAAAGGTTGCAGCAGGCGAGATAGGGCTTCCGGTTACTAAGATGGGCATAAACCTGCCCTGTGGATCAGTTGCAAGATGGACTCCGGACTGACTGTATTTGAAGGCGTTCAGATCCTTTACGAAGACAATCACGTGATCGTCTGCATTAAGCCTGCAGGCGTTCTGTCCCAGGGCGACGGCTCAGACGCTCCCGACATGCTGACGATCCTCAAGAGATACATCAAGGAAAAGTACGAAAAGCCCGGTGAAGTATACCTGGGACTGGTTCACAGACTTGACCGCCCGGTATCCGGCGTAATGGTTTTCGCAAGGACATCTAAGGCCGCTTCAAGGCTTTCTGAACAGATCAGGGCAGGAAAGACCGTTAAGTGCTACAGATGCATCGTAAATGGGGTTCTTGAAGGTGAAGGAAAGCTCGAAAACTACATCCTAAAGGACAGTAAGACAAACACGGTTACCGTGACGGATAAACCTATAGGTGACGCCAAGTTTGCAGTTCTCGAATACAAGGCCGTAAGGTCGGACGGCAAAAACACTCTGGTCAACATAAAGCTCGGAACGGGAAGAGCCCATCAGATAAGGGCACAGCTGGCTCATTTCGGGTATCCGATAGCAGGCGACAGAAGGTACGGAAAAGAAGGCAATGTAGGTTATGACATAGCTTTGCAGTCTTACAGGTTCGAATTTGACCATCCTACAAGGAAAGACCGCCTGATCTTTGAGATTCCGGTGCCCTCATGTGCGCCGTGGTTTTCTTGACATTATTTCCCATAAATATTTATAATATACAGTCACAAAATTTAGACTGAAGGGTAATACGCTTTATGTACAAGAAAGTCTCAAAAGAGCTCAATTTCGTCGACCGCGAGAAGCAGGTCCTGGATTTCTGGAAAAAGAACGACATCTACAAGAAGAGCATTAAGAAGCTCGAAGACGGAGCTCCTACGTTTACTCTCTACGATGGTCCGCCGACGGCTAACGGTAAGCCGCACATCGGTCACATCAAGACAAGAGTCATTAAGGACGTTATACCGAGATATCACGCAATGAAGGGCGAGAACATCGTCTTCAAGGCAGGCTGGGATACACACGGACTCCCAGTTGAGCTTGAAGTCGAGAAGGCGCTCGGCATTAACGGCAAGCCTCAGATCGAGAGCTACGGCGTTGAGCCTTTCATCAAGAAGTGTAAGGAATCCGTCTGGACCTACAAGGACCAGTGGGAGCACATGAGCGACCGCGTCGGTTTCTGGGCTGACATGGAGAACCCTTACGTCACATACGACAACAACTACATCGAGTCCGAGTGGTGGGCACTGAAGCAGATGTGGGACAAGGGCCTTATCTACAAAGGCCACAAGATCGTTCCTTACTGCCCGAGATGCGGAACCGCTCTTTCTTCTCACGAAGTTGCACAGGGCTATAAGACCGTCAAGGAAAGGTCCGCTGTCGTAAGATTTAAGTGCGTTGACGAGGATGCATATTTCCTCGCATGGACGACCACACCGTGGACACTTCCTTCAAACGTTGCCCTCTGCCTTAATCCTGACGCAGAATACTCAAAAGTTAAGGCTTGTGACGGTTTTACGTATTACATGGCTACGGCACTTCTCGACACGGTTCTCGGCAGCCTTGCCAAGGACGGCGAGAAGGCTTACGAGATCCTTGAGTCTTACAAGGGTACTGACCTTAAGGGCAGATCTTATGTTGCTCTTTACGAAGGTGCGGCAAAGGAAGCTGCAAACCAGAAGAAAAAGGCTCACTACACAGTCTGTGATGACTATGTAACGATGGAAGATGGTACCGGTATCGTTCACATCGCTCCCGCATTCGGTGAAGACGACGCAAGAGTAGGAAGGGACAATGACCTTCCGATGGTACAGTTCGTTGATACAAGGGGTAACCTCACCGAGGAGACACCTTTTGCAGGCATGTTCGTCAAGGATGCGGATCCCGAAGTCCTCAAGGACCTCGATTCGAGAAATCTCCTTTTCTCTGCTCCAAAGTTCGAGCACGAGTATCCGTTCTGCTGGAGATGCGACACACCTCTGATCTACTTCGCAAGAAGCACATGGTTCATCGCAATGAGCAAGAAGAGGGATGAACTCCTCAAGTCCAACAACATGGTCAACTGGATGCCTGAGACCATCAGGGACGGCCGTATGGGCGACTTCTTAAGGAACGTTATCGACTGGGGTATCTCCCGTGAGCGTTACTGGGGCACACCGCTTCCGGTATGGGAGTGCGAGTGCGGCCACAGACACTGCATCGGTTCCATCGAGGAACTCAAGTCCATGAGCGATGACTGCCCGGACAACATCGAGCTTCATAAGCCTTATGTTGACAACGTACACATCAAGTGCCCCAAGTGCGGCGGCAAGATGAAGAGAGTCACAGAGGTTATCGACTGCTGGTTTGACTCAGGTTCAATGCCTTTCGCACAGTATCACTATCCTTTCGAGAACAAGGAATTCTTCGAGTCTCACTATCCCTGCCAGTTCATCTCTGAGGGTATCGACCAGACGAGAGGATGGTTCTATTCGCTCATCGCAATCTCAACTGTTCTTTTCGGAAGAGCACCTTTCGAGAACTGCATTGTAATGGGTATCGTTCAGGATAAGGACGGTATCAAGATGAGCAAGCACTTGGGCAACGTCGTAGATCCTTGGGATGTATTGGATTCCCAGGGCGCTGACGCCGCAAGATGGTATTTCTATACAGCAAACCAGCCCTGGCTGCCTTCAAGGTTCTCCAAGGAAGCAGTCAACGACGGCATCAAGAAGTTTATCGGTACATTCTGGAATACTTATGCATTCTATGTAATGTATGCGGATATCGATAACTTCGATCCGACAAAGCACACACTTGATAAGGCTACATTGGGAGCCATGGACAGATGGGTACTTTCACGTCTCAATACGCTCATCAAGACAGTAACCGAGAAGATGGATAATTACGACATCGCACAGTCCGCAAGACTCATCCAGGATTTCACTGAAGAGCTTTCCAACTGGTATGTAAGACGCTGCCGTGACAGATACTGGGGTGCTGAAGAGACACAGGACAAGGTCAATGCTTACATGACCCTTTACACTGTTCTCGATAACCTCACGAGACTTTGCGCACCTTTCGTTCCTTTCATGACGGAAGAGATCTATCAGAACATCGTACGTTCTGTTGACGGCAACGCACCTGAGTCCGTACACCTTGCCAAGTATCCTGTATCCGATGAGAGCCTCATCGATACAAAGCTCGAGGATGAGATGGAACTCGTTCAGGAGATCGTAACATTAGGTCACAGCTGCCGTGAGTCCGCAAGCCTCAAGAACCGTCAGCCTCTGTCTCTCATCTATGTCGTATCCGACAGGACGCTTGACGATGAGTACAAGAGCATCGTTCTTGACGAGCTTAACATCAGGGAGATGGAAGTTCTTTCAGACGCTTCCAAGCTTGTTGATTACACATTCAAGCCCCAGCTTAGGACATGCGGAAAGAAGTTCGGAAAGAACCTCAACGCTGCAAGAGAGGTTATCGCCAACCTCCCGGGCAAGGAAACTTATAATGCACTCAAGGCAGGTTCCGTAAAGATCACTGTCGAGGGTGAGGAATATGAGATGACCGAAGAGGATTTCCTCATCGAGACAACTCAGCCCGAGGGATTCTCAACACAGAGTTCCGGCGACCTTACAGTATCTGTTTCCACGGTCCTTACTGAAGAACTCATCGAGGACGGTTTCGTCCGTGAGATGATCTCCAAGATCCAGACACAGCGTAAGGAGACAGGTCTCGAGGTCACAGACCGCATCGTTCTCAAGTATGCCGGAAACGACAAGCTTGGCGCGATCATTGAGAAGAAGAAGGAATTCCTTGCTTCCGAGGTCCTCGCAACAGAGATCGTTGCAGGAGACGGAGAAAACTCCAAGGAATGGAACGTTAACGGCGAGAAGATCACGTTCTCGATCGTTAAGGCTTGAGGTATAGATAATGCTTGTTACCCTGCTCAGGTCCGGTCTCGGCCCCAAGGAGATACTGTTTTACGGCATAATAATGCTCTTTGCGCTTACGCTGTCGTTCTCGTTCCACGAGTTTATGCATGCGTTCGTCGCAGACAGGTTGGGAGATCCGACGCCCCGCAACATGGGACGTCTGACCTTAAACCCGCTTGCCCATCTGGACGTTGTGGGTACGATCCTTTTGCTCACAGCCGGCTTCGGCTGGGGCAAGCCCGTAATGTACAATCCGTCGAGGCTCAACAAGTTCAGAAGCTCACGTCTGATGAACATCATGGTCCATCTGGCAGGCGTTACCGGCAACTTCATCCTCGCTTTGCTGTCTGGAATTATCTCTACGGTAATCACATGCCTCATGGCAGGCAGGGTGGATCCTGAGAGCAACGCTTACATTGCAATTTCAGCCATAGCCCTTGCTTTCAGCTATACGATGGACTTTTCGCTTATGCTTCTTGCATTTAACCTTCTGCCGATCCCGCCTCTCGACGGATTCCATGTTCTTGAAGAGCTTTTGCCTTACAGGCTCAAGATGACTGAAGGATACAGGAAGTTTGAGATGTTTGCTCCTTACGGAATCCTTGTATTGTTCGTCTTAAGCTATGCGACGGGCATTTCCATCCTGAGTGAAGCGATCAAGTGGATCAGGATGCCTTTTGCAATCGTAATAAACATGGTCTGCGGCCTGATAGAGCAACTGTTCACGTAAGAACACGGAGTCTTTACAGATGTCAACGGTCTTGGTCAAGCCTGAAATAAGAATCCAGCATTTTGAAGGTCCTTTGGACCTTCTTTGCCATCTTATCGAAAAGAACGACATCGACATCTATGATATTCCGATCTCTGAGATAACATCCCAGTACATGGACTATCTTTCCGCCATGAAGCAGCTCGACATGGATGTCGCATCCGAGTTCCTTCTGATGGGCGCGACTCTGGTCCACATCAAGTCCAGGATGATGCTCCCGGGCAGGAAGTCCGGAGAAAATGACGGCGCGGAAGAAGATCCGAGGGAAGAACTCGTTATTTCGCTGATGAGATATAAGAGATGCCGTGTTTTCGCAAATGAGCTCCGTGAACGCCGCGCGAAATACGAAGGCGCAAGGTTCAGGACAAGAGCCACTGCGAAGGAGCTTGGCATCGATATCAAGAAGATCTCCACGGATTTCGACAAGGAAGAGTTCGATAATGCCGTAGATGAGATCAACAACCGCAACCAGCTGCGCTTCAACGACATTTCCGAAAAGGTAAAGCACATCCTAAGACGTGACAAGATGTCGGTCAGGGAGAGAATGAAGAGCCTTTGGCTTACGATAACGAAGAAGGGGAAAATGTTCTTCTCGGAACTCTTCAAGGGTAAGAAGACCGAAAAGATAGACAGGATAGTCAGCTTCCTCGCATTGCTGGAGCTTGTCAGGAACAACGACATTAACGTTGAACAGAAGGGCTGTTTTGAGGACATCTTGATCGAAGAGAAGAGAAAGTGATTATGGATAACGAATTCAGGGTAACAGCACAGGAACTTCCGGGAGCAATCGAATCTTTGCTCTTTGTATCGGGTGATCCCATATCGGCCGATAAGCTCGCAGACCTCTTGAACGTAAAGAAGGCTGCCATAGAAGAGGCTTTGAAGAGCCTTATAAACAAGTACAAGAATAATCCCTGGGGCGGTCTTGAGATCAGGAAGATCGAAGATTCCTATGCCATGATGACACGTCCCGAACAGAAGAGATTCATTGAAAGACTCTATGCTCCGAAGACACAGGTCCCGCTTTCACAGGCATCCTATGAGACATTGGCGGTCATAGCCTATAACCAGCCCTGCACAAGAGCCCAGGTCGAGACGGTCAGAGGCGTTTCTTCCGACTCGATAATCTCAAGGCTCCTGGACCGCGGCTGGATCGAAGAAGCCGGATGTCTTGACGCACCCGGAAGGCCCGCGCTCTTTGCCACTTCGAAGCAGTTCCTTACCGAATTCGGAATCGAATCAGTTGAAGATCTGCCGCCTATGGAACTCATGAGCTATCAGACGATCCGCGACATGGAGAACTCGCTCCGCGAGGCTGCCGGCGGTGAGGACAAGCAGATAACCATCGATTCCATCATGGACGGAAGCAAGTCAGAAGATGAAGGAGAGGAAGACGCCGATGGAAACGATTGAGACCATTGAAAAAAGCTATGCAGGTCTTTCCAAAGGTCATAAAGCCATAGCTGACTTCATCCTGAAAAGCTACGACAAAGCAGCTTACATGACTGCAGCGAAGCTTGGCGAGGAGGTAGGAGTATCCGAGTCCACCGTAGTCAGGTTTACCACGGAGCTTGGGTTTGAAGGTTATCCCCAGTTCCAGAAGGCCCTTCAGGAAGACTTAAAGACAAAGCTCACGTCAGTCCAGCGTCTTGATTATACGGAGAAGTTCGCAGGAGATGCCGAAGCCGTAAAGGCTGTGATGAGCCAGGATATAACTAATCTCAAGGAGACCCTGGAGAGCATTGACGATGAAGAGTTCGCAAGAGCCGTAGATGCGATCCTCAAGGCCAGAAAGATATACATAATGGGAATCAGGGCATCTGCTCCCTTATCGGAGTTCATGCATTTCTACATGACTGTCCTTTTCGATGACGTCGTACTGGTAAGAAGTACCTGCACCAATGAGCTTTTCGAGCAGATCATGCCGATCGGTGAAGGTGATGTCATGATCGGCATCTCGTACCCGAGGTACTCCGCAAGGACCATCAACTCAATGGAATATGCCAAGAAGAAGGGCGCCACGACCATAGCGATAACTGACAAGGGCGGCACTCCCATGACCAAGCATGCTGACATAGGGCTTTTCGCAAAATCTTCCATGGCTTCGTTTGTTGATTCGCTTACCGCTTCTCTCTCGCTCATAAACGCTTTGCTCGTAACTCTCGGAATGCACAGAAAAGATCATATCAAGGAGTCTTTGGCTTCACTTGAGACCATCTGGGAGCAGTACAGGGTATATGAGACCGGCCGTGACCGTAAGGATGACGGCGACTATATCTTATAAGGTAATAATTTAAGGAGACATAAACATGGGTATTTATCAGATCGCTATCGACGGACCTTCAGGATCAGGCAAGAGCACGCTCGCAAAGGGCGTAGCCAAAGAGCTTGGAATTATGTATCTTGATACGGGCGCAATGTACCGTACATGCGCAGTTGCTTCCATCAAGAGAGGCATCAACCCGAAAGATCCCGAAGAAGTAAAGAAGATGATGGAAGAGATCAAGATCGACGTTAAGTTCATTGACGGCGTTCAGCACATGATCCTTAACGGTGAGGACGTTACGGGCGAGCTCCGTACACCTCAGACATCCATTGCCGCATCTGACGTTTCCGCTCATCCGGTCGTAAGGACTGCAATGGTCTCGCTTCAGAGGGAGATCGCAAAGAACCAGACCTTTGTCCTTGACGGAAGAGACATCGCATCCGTAGTTCTCCCTGATGCAAAGTACAAGTTCTTCGTTGTCTGCGCACCTGAGGTCAGGGCTGAGAGAAGACTTGCAGAGCTTGAGGCAGCAGGCGATCACTCCCAGACGAAGGAAGAAGTCTTAAGAGACATCATCTACCGCGATGAGCAGGATTCAAAGAGAGCAACGTCACCTCTCATCCAGGTACCTGAAGCGATCGTTATTGATACCGGCAAGTACGACATCGACGGAACAAGAGAGTTCCTGCTGTCACATCTGGACGCAGCAGATAAATGAAAGTAACCGTAGCTAAGTCATCGGGCTTCTGTTTTGGCGTTAAGACCGCGGTAGCGGCGGCGCAGGAAGCGGTAGGCAATCCTCCGGCAGGAGTGCCTTTGGTGATGCTCGGCGACATAGTCCATAACACGATGGTGGTCGAAAGCCTCAAGAAAGGCGGCTTTACCGTTGTAGACAATGCTTCGGAGGTCCCGGAAGGAGCATTCGTTCTCATCAGGGCTCACGGCATAACCCCGTCCGAAATGGAGATCTTAAGATCCAGGGGCTGCATTATCAAGGACTGCACGTGTCCTTTCGTATCCAAGATCCATAAGATCGTCAGGGAGAATGCGCTTGAAGGCAGGAACATCATCGTGACGGGAGGCAAGGGGCATCCGGAAGTTGTCGGAATTTGCGGTGAAACTTACGGAACCGGCGTTTCCTGTGCGGTGATAAGCAGCCCTGAAGAGCTTGAAACACTTGATTTTCCGCTGTCTTCTGCGATCCTCGTATCACAGACAACATTCTCTTCTAACGTTTTCAAAGAAATTTGTAAAAAAGCGGAAAATAAAATTGCAAATAAATATGTTTTTGATACAATATGTATTACGACTGAAAGTAGGCAAAAGGAAGCCGCGTCGCTCTCTGGAGAATCCGATTCGATGCTTGTCATCGGCTCGTCTCACAGTTCGAACACCACTAAGCTTTTGGACATCTGCAAAGGTCGCTGTGCAAGAACATTCCTTGTAAACTCCGCCGATGAGGCCGGAAGGTTGATTGCCGAAGGCAAGATATTACCGGAAGACCGGGTAGGGATTACAGCGGGTGCATCTACACCGGAAGCTATTATTTTGGAGGTTGTTCAAAAAATGAACGAAGACGAGAACAAGAAGACAGAGAATCAGCAGCTTGACAGCGAGTTTGCCAACGCGCTCGATTCATTAGCGCAGGTCAGGAGAGGCGCCATAGTTAAAGGTACTATCACATCAGCTGATAGCGATTTTGTTTACGTTGACGTCCATGACAAGTCTGAAGGAAGGATTGCAAGAAGGGAATTCGAGTCAGATCCCGATTTCGATCTTGATAAGGCTGTTGCTGAGCACGCTGAAGTAACCGTTAAGGTCAGAAGCATCAAGAACTCTGATCAGGGCAAGGAGATCATCCTTTCCAAGAACGATGTTGAGGCTGAAAAGGGCAGAGCTGAGATCGAAGAGGCTTTTGCTAACAAGACTCCCATCGACGTTAAGATCACACGTACCGTTAAGGACGGTCTCATCGGTACATACAAGGGTATCGATGTATATATCCACAGAACTCAGATCAAGCACGGCGAAGTTAAGGATCTCGATCCTTTCATCGGTCAGACAATGGAGATCCGCATCACCAAGTTTGACACAGAGAAGGGCAGACTCAGAATCTCCGGCAGCCACCGCGTAATCGCATCTGAAGAGCGCGCTAAGAAGTCTGCTGAGGTTTGGGACAACATCGAGGAAGGCAAGCACTACATCGGAACAGTCAGAAGCCTCGTTGATTTCGGTGCGTTCATCGACATCGGCGGCGTAGACGGACTCGTTCACGTTTCCGAGCTTTCCTGGAGCCGTAACGCTAAGCCTTCTGACGTTCTCAAGGTTGGCGATCAGGTTGACGTTTATGTTAAGTCCTTCGATAAGGATACAAAGAAGATCTCCCTCGGATACAAGAGATACGAGGACGATCCTTACTACAACATCGAAGAGAGAATGCCTCTCGGCTGCATCGTTAAGGGTACAGTAGTACGTCTTACAAAGTTCGGTGCTTTCGTACAGCTCGAACCCGACCTCGACGCACTCTGCCACGTTTCCCAGATCTCTTCCGAGAGACTTGAGAAGCCTGAGGATGCTCTCCATGTTGGTCAGGAAGTTCAGGCTCAGGTTACTGAGATCGATCCTGAGAAGAGAAGGATCTCCATTTCCATCAAGGCAGTTGCTCCCATCGATCCCGTAAAGAGCGAAGAGAAAGCTGCTGAGGCACCTGCAGAGGAAGCTCCTGCTGAGGGCAACGAAGAGGCTTGATCTTAAGTTGATTAAGTAAGCTTAAAGACCGGTTCCCATGGAGCCGGTCTTTTTTATGCTTTAAGTTTTCTTTTTTTCAGTACTGCCTGGGAATGTAGAATTCTTCTGTCTTTACGAACGCGTAGTTTCCTTCCGAGTTGCCCGAGAAGCCCTCGCCGCCGTCGTTCTGTGTCACAAATTCCTTTATTGCATCGTATTTGTTCCTGATCTGTTCGTCCGTAAGCTTGACCTTCGTAACCTGATCCCATTCGAAAGGCTTTTTGCCGGAAGGGAAAGGATTGGTGAATGCTTCAGGCACATAAGTACCGTCGGCATTCATCTTGAGCCTGTCAGGCCATGTCAGTTCCTCTCCGTGTATTACCGTTCTGTTGAGTACAGGATGGTAGTCGTATTTCTTCATTACGGAATTGATCGCTTCATCAGCAAGATAGTAAGCAGCCTTGTGATCCGGATGCCATTCCTGATCGTGTGTCGTGTAGATTTCTTCAGGACGGTAAGTGCGGATTACGTCGTAAAGATCGTTCTTGAAGTTGACCGATGTGAACTCTGCATGCTTTCTTGTATTCAGATAGTGATATTCATAAGAACCGATGTCGGGATTTGCCGAAGTCTCGGTCTTGCCTGATTTTGCAGCCTGCACCTTCTTGGTTTCCTTTGTGCCGAAGAACGTCTCAAGGAGGAGATCTCCATAGCCTAAGACAATGACGTCTTTCTGGCTGACGCCAAGGTGCGACAGCGCATCGATGCTCTCTTTGATCCTGATCGGGGCAAGGTATGCTCCGAAATAGTCGCCGTTCGTGAGAAGAACGACTTTAACGATGTCGCCTCTTTCCACGATCTGCTGGATGATGCCTGCGTAACCCAAAACTTCATCATCTTCGTGGGGAGCAAGGATCATGCAGATCTTATGTGTGCTCTGAGTGATCTTGAAAGATGAAGGCTCGAAGTCCTGTTCACCTGAAATGATCTCGCCGACAGAGATGCTGTTTGAGCCTTTATCAAGCCATATTGTAGTTGTAGCGGAACCGTCTTTAAGATCGAGTCCTGTGAAGAACTTGCCGCCGATCTTGACCATGGGGGTATTGCCTGATCTTCCTTCAACGGTGAGATCGTAGTATCCTGCTGCATCGCAGTTATATCTGAATCTGTATGCGCCGACTTTGTCCTTTTTGAGGCTTGATGCTGCTATTTCAGAATCAGAAGAGGTGAATACGGGGCCACTGTCTGAACAACCTGATGCGAACAGCGTCAGAGACAGAAGCATAAAAACGGATAAGATCAGTGAAGTGAGTTTTTTCATAGGTCTCAAGCGGGCATAAGATCGGTATCGTAGGTGAATACTTCTTTGCTTTCAAATGAATGGGTGTTGTTTCTTTCGTGTATGATCCTGTTCATCAGTTCGCCGACAAAAGGCTTGCAGTAAGCTCTTCTGTCTTCGTTGTCCTCGAAAAAGGTTATCTTTCCGGTCACGTTGTTGGTATCGAAAGTTCCTTCGTACAGATAACCCTTGGGGTAGATCATGTAAAGGCCGATGAGTCCGCCGTTGTGGGCATAGCCGTGCTCGGAAGCGTAACCGTCGATCCTGATGTTGCATTTGACGAGGTCAGGGAAGCCGGCTGCGAGTGCGCCGCCCATGAACTGCTCATCCTTGTTGGCACGGTCAGTATCGATGCAGATGAGGACCATGTCAGAATCTATGCTCTCAAAACGTCCCGTGCCGTAGCCTGCGATGCCGCCGGTACCAAACATCCTGTCATGAGCCCTGAGTGTTATCTTTCCGGAGACCTTGCAGTCCCTTACCAGGGCATTATCGGTAAATCCCGCAATGCTGCCGGCAAAACAGGGCTGGTCAGAGGTGATCTCAGCCTCGTAGTTCTCCAAAGTAAGGTTCTTGACCTTTCCGCCCCTTAATACGTCAAACATGGCGGCAAAGCACGTATCGTAACCCTTCATGTTTCCGTCGTAGGTGGTTTCCCTTGCATTTCCCACGGTCAGGACCTTGAGATTCTTAATCTTGTGACCGTCACCGTCAAGAGTTCCCTCAAAAGTGAAGGGAGTCCAGGTAACGCCAGTCATATCAATGTCCGCTTTGAGGATATAGTGGCCCTTGGGATCGTTTTTGATATTTGCGAGGTCTTCAGCCGTATGGATCTTGGTGTAGGTAAGGGAAGTGAGCTTGTCATTTACGCGCTGGTTCTTTAAGACAAGGATCGCGAGTGAGATCAGGATACAAAAAAATATCCCTATTACGAGATCTACGATAATCACTGATCTGCTTTCATTATTTACGGTATCTTCCACTTTAGAAATGTCTCCTGAATATAATAAAATAAGTTTATCCGTATTATTATACATAAACAAGCGGAACATCTTTTCAAGTTGTTTTTCATATATGCTTGCATAATTTTGTCCGTTGTAATATTATGTTTAGGCTCGATAAAGGAAATCCATCGGGGTGTGGCTCAGGTGGTAGAGTGCTTGCTTCGGGAGCAAGAGGCCGTGGGTTCGAGTCCCGCCACTCCGACCAACGGACATATTCCTTTAACGATGCGTACCGGGGTGTAGCTCAGGTGGCTAGAGTGCTTGCTTAGGGAGCAAGAGGTCGTGGGTTCAAGTCCCGTCACTCCGACCAGTGAAAGACCGTGTGCCGATTGGTACACGGTCTTTTGTTATTCACTATCTCCGTTTCAATATGTTATCTTTAGATTATCTTATTTGTCTTTGTTAAGGGGTTAATGACGGTTAAATGAAGTTTGATCTGAGACAAACCAACATATCCAAAGGTGTGGCTGTGTGTCTTCTGCTGTGGCATCATCTTTTCTTTAACAACCCTTCCATGTATAAGCACTTTATTTCGGTTCTTACCTTTGACGGTATACCTGTTGAGTCTTTGATCTCCGATATGTGTAAAGTCTGTGTTGCAATCTTTCTTATTCTTAGCGGATACGGCCTTCATAAAAGCTATATAAGATACCTGGAAAAGAGTTCAGATAAAGGTATTAGATTTGATCTTAAGTTTGTCAGATACAGGCTCTTAAAACTTTATATTCCGTTTTGGACGGTGTTTATCATCTTTGTCCCTTTGGGATTATTATTCGGCAGAAACTACGATAAGGTTTACAGCTCCAATCCTATAAATGCCGTCATGGATTTTTTCGGACTTTCGTATCTGTTCTACGGAAGCAACACCAATACCGCAAATGCGGCATGGTGGTATATGAGCATTATCGTTGTGTTTTTTTCTGTCTATCCGCTGCTCCACAGATTTGTTAAGTATTCTGCTGAGGTTGCTTTATCTCTTTCTTTCCTTTTGAGTTTCCTTGAGCTCCCGGTAAGAGAATATGCCATCTGGCTTATGCCGTTTGTATTTGGGATCTATATATCAGAAAGGGATATCTTTGGCAGGGTTACAAAGATCCTTGTAACGGACTTTAACAGATTCCTTGCAAGCCTTTTTCTTACAGTTGCCTTTGCTCTGATAAGAAACCTGACATTAAATGACATCCGGTTTGATTTCGCATTCGCGACGGCCATTATCCTGTTTACCTTTTGGTGTACATCCAGGATACCTTTATTAAACAAGGCCCTTGAAGAGCTTGGAAAGAAGAGCGGGCTTATATTTTTTGTCCATTCGTTTATCTATTCGATGTATTTTGCGAGATATGTATATTTTTTCAAGTATCCGGTGCTGATCTTTCTGGCCCTGCTTATAATGAGTTATCTTGTTTCGTGGATGCTTCAGAAAATGATCGACCTTACACGCCTGAATAAGCTGGGAAGCATGTCATAAACCCGTGGCTTTATGTGTGAAAGGATTGTCTCTTATGGTAGAATCTGACACAGAGGTTTTTATGAAAGATTCTTACGTATTAAAGCGCCTTTTAAGTCTTTTTCTTGTCCTGGCTTTTGGCATGGGCATCATTACCGTTGTGCCCGGTGCATATTCCATATCTGACATTGATGAAGCGGTAAGTTCCGTTTCGGGTGCTGCCGCTGAGTTGGGAGAAGAATTCTACGTAGGAAACGGCATCTATAAGATCTACGACAAGAGTTCCGTTGCTTTCATGGGTCTTTTAAACAGCAATACCGAAGCCTTCTCCGTGCCTAATGTCGTCGCGCATAACGACGTAAAATACAATGTCCTCTGGATCGCACAGTCCGCATTTGAGGGAAACACTTACATTAAGAAGATAAACATCGGAAAGAACGTCACAAGGATCTGTTCAAGGGCTTTCTATGGCTGTACTTCTTTAACGACCATAAGCGGCGGCAAGGGCGTTACATATACTGCAGAAGATGCTTATGAGAACTGTACATCACTTCCCAAGCTCCCCAGGTATTACAAAGGAACATATAACGTAGGTCTCGCTTATGTCGGAAAAGCTCCCAAGCCGTGGCGCAAGACGTCTGCCGGAAGGAACGGCAAGGGCGAGATGACCTGGATAACCGAAGAGGATCTCAAGTTCCTTGGTAAGACACGCGAGTCTTTCGGCAATGAAGTCCTTGCAGCCTGCAGGAAGATGGCCAAGACATCATACAACGGTGATACCGACTGCATTTCATACTGTCTTTCTGCTTATGCAAAGGCTTTGGGAGTAGCTACTTCCGTCGGCAGGGGCAGGAGCTTTAAGATCAGGTTCGTAAAGAATTATAAGAAGAACAGCAAGACCAAGTATGCCGTTAACATAATGAAGAAAAAGCATGTCATTAACGTAAACGGAACTTCCATAACCAGAAACGGCGCCAACTGGTTCCACTGCACCAATTTCTCCGAGTATCTCCTGTCTAAGCCTAACTGCTACGGCGGAGTAAAGGTAAGCGATTATAAATCTCTCGGCGACTGCATGAAGGCACTTAATGCGCAGCCCGGAGACATCGTGCTTTTCGGCGGTTATGTTTCCACATATCTTTGCAAGGACGGAAAGTATTATAAGACCAACTACGGCGCACACGGCGGAAAGAAAAAGGTCAACGGCCACTACGTAAGGGGCGAGGGCAATCTTTTCGTATGGGGACATGCAGCGGTTTATGCAGGTTATAGCTTCACTCATGCAGACAACAAGGGAAGAATGAGAAACGGACAGTGGTTCTATGAGACTTCCAACAAGGTCAAGTCCGGACTTCACTGGCGTGAACCTTACTACACCGATACCGGAGACACCAACCAGAGAGTAATGGTCATCCATATCGGCAATCCCAAGGCTAAAGCAGAAAGCTCTTATGTTGATCCGGTCACAAAGATTGCCGGAACGGATGCCGTAAACGGCGCGCCCTATGGTGTTTACAGGAGTGAAGAGGATGCCGCCAGGGATTTTAACAGGCTTTGCACGGTAAAGTGCGGTGCTCCCGAATCCGAAATACCTGAGATCAATCTCGGAAGAGCTGCTTCTTATGAAATAAGCTCGGGCAAACAGATGACAGCGAAATTCTATCTGCGCCAGCTTTCCGAAAACGGAACGGCTGCGCCAGATAAGAAGAACTACCTGTTTAAGATGAGGCCAGCGGATAAAAATGACCTTGCGGCGGGCTGGGTAAAACTGATCGTCTGAAGAGGGAATTTGTCCTGAAGAACGGAAAGAGTTTAATGCTATAATCAAGATATCTTTTTCAAAGGCGGTGCTGATATGAGTCGGGCAGATGACATTTTTGATGAGAACATCAGAGCTATTCTTTCTTCAGGTTACACGACCATCAACGACAAGGTAAGGCCCCACTGGGCTGACGACGGGGCACCGGCTTATACATATAAGGCGTTTGCCATCGTTAACCGCTATAATCTCGCAGAGGAATTCCCGATGTTTACGCAGCGCTGGATCAACTTCAAGGCTGCAGTCGATGAGATCCTCTGGATCTGGCAGAAGAAATCCAATAATGTTCACGACCTGAATTCCCATATCTGGGATGCCTGGGCTGATGAGACCGGTTCCATCGGCAAGGCTTACGGTTACCAGCTCGGAGTGAAGCACAAGTATAAAGAGGGCGAGATGGACCAGGTCGACCGCGTTCTCTACGACCTCAAGAACAATCCTTCCAGCCGCAGGATAATGACAAACATCTATGTCCATCAGGATCTTCACGAGATGAACCTTTATCCGTGTGCTTATTCAATGACATTCAATGTCACCGGCAACAAGCTCAATGCCATCCTTAACCAGAGGAGCAACGACATGCTCGTTGCAAACGCATGGAACGTCTGCCAGTATGCAGTTCTCGTACATCTTTTCGCAAGATGCACCGGCCTTGAAGTAGGCGAGTTCGTCCATGTCATTGCTGACGCACACATCTACGACAGACACGTTGATATCGTTAAGGAACTTATCGAGAGACCTAAGTTCGCAGCTCCCAAGCTCGTTCTTACCGAAGGTATTACCGATTTCTACAAGTTCACCGTTGATGACATCAACCTTGAAGGATACGAGGCAGGTCCCAAGATCAAGGGTATCCCCGTAGCAGTCTGAGGATATCTGATGAAGCTGATATTCGTAAGACATGCCGAACCTGATTACACGATAGATTCACTTACCCCGAAGGGATGGCGAGAGGCTGAGATACTGGCAAAGCGCATATCGAAGTGGAACATCAAGGATATCTACTGTTCTCCTTTGGGAAGGGCTAAGGATACGGCTTCCCTGGCACTTAAGGCAATGGGC
>SVJC01000015.1:0-9737 GCA_015069215.1 Oscillospiraceae bacterium | reverse complement strand
GAAGCCGAGATCTGCAACTGGCTTCAGGAATTCTATTATCTGGTGGAAGACGAAAAGACAGGCGAGAGAACGATAGCCTGGGATTTCATGCCCGAGTATTTCGTTGCAAATACAGATCTTCATAACAAGGACGAGTGGTATAACACCAAAGTCATGAAGAGTGGTGAGATTGCAGGACATTATTCGGCCGTCGTAAAAGCTTTTGATGAACTGCTTGCAAAGCACGGATACAGAAAAAGGGAAGACGGCGTATATGAAGTCGTAGAACATAACGATGATGTCCTCGTTTTCTTCTGTCATTTCGGAATCACATCGCTTTTGACGGGTTACCTGACGGGAATAGCTCCGCCGGTACTCTGGCAGGGATTCTTCATGGCTCCGACTTCGGTTACGATACTGGGCAGTGAAGAGCGTATTCCGGGAGAAGCCGCTTTCAGGGTTCAGGTCTTCGGAGACGCAAGGCATTTGTCGGAGGCGGGTGAACCGCTTTCGGCTTCGGGATATTTTACAGATATGTTTGAGGGGTGATTTTATGATCGCGATCGCAGCAGTGGACAAGAATTGGGCAATCGGAAACAAGGGACAGCTTCTGATCTCGCTTCCCGAGGATCAGAAGGGCGTATTTAAGAAATATACGGCCGGACATACTGTCGTTTTCGGAAGAAAGACCCTTGAGACTTTCCCGGGCCAGAGGCTTCTTCCTAACAGGGTCAACGTAATAATGTCCAGGAGCTTTGACTATCAGAAGGAAGGCGCGGTTATCCTTCATTCCGTTGACGAGCTTGAGGATTTTCTTTCGCTTTCGGCTGACGAGGTATATCTCATCGGCGGTGCTTCAATGTATAACTCGCTTATAGGTCTTTGCGACAAGGCCATAATCACGAGCATCCGCGCAGAATATGAGGCTGACTGCTATTTTCCGAACCTTGATGAGGATCCCGCATGGGAGCTTACGGAGGAGGAGCCTCCGGTAATGAGTGAGAAGGGCGTGGAGTTTACCGTAAGGCATTACAGCAGGAAGTAATTGCACGCTATATATAATAATTATTTATTTTGCCCTTGCGCTTGCAGGGGCTTTTTGTTAGAATACATCCGCATAAAAATCACGCGGACGTTCCTTTTGTGGGCAAAGCCTTAATTTTATTGCGTCCGCGGAAGTAAAAACAGGAGGATAATTTTATGCCGGTAATTTTAATGAAGCAGCTGCTTGAAGCAGGCGTTCACTTTGGTCACCAGACACGTCGCTGGAACCCTAAGATGTCTGAGTACATCTTCACAGAGCGCAACTCCATCCACATCATCGATCTGCAGAAGACAGTCAAGAAGGTTGACGACGCTTACGCTGCAATGAGAGAGCTCGCTGAGAAGGGTGATATCCTTTTCGTCGGTACAAAGAAGCAGGCTCAGGATTCCATCAAGGAAGAAGCTCAGCGTTGCGGTCAGTTCTATGTTAACTACAGATGGCTCGGCGGTACTCTCACAAACTTCGTAACGATCAAGAAGAGAGTTGCACGTCTCGAGGAGCTCCGCAGAATGGAGCAGGATGGTTCTTTTGACATCCGTACAAAGAAGGAAGTTGCTAAGCTCAAGCTCGAGATGACAAAGCTCGACCTTAACCTCGGCGGTATCGTTGGCATGAACAAGCTCCCTGCAGCACTCTTCATCGTTGATACAAAGAAAGAGCACAACGCTGTAGCAGAGGCTAGAAGACTTGGTATCCCGATCGTTGCTATCGTTGATACAAACTGCGATCCTGACGAAGTTGATTACGTTATCCCCGGTAACGATGACGCTATCCGTGCAGTTAAGCTCATCACAGCTAAGATGGCTGACGCTGTTATCGAAGCTCACCAGGGTGAGGATGCTACTTCCGAGGGCATGTTCGTTGACAACGCTGCAGCAGCTGCTGAGACAGCAGGCGTTGCTGAAGAGCAGGCAGCAGAAGAAGCAGGCGAGAAGAGCATGGAAGAAATCGCTTCCGAGTCATAATTCAAAGAAGGAGATATACACATGGCTATTAGTGCACAACAGGTTAAAGAACTTCGTGATCTGACAGATTGCGGCATTATGGACTGCAAGAAGGCTCTTATCGAGTGCGACGGCGACATCGAGAAGGCTAAGGGCTGGCTCCGTGAAAAGGGTATGGCTAAGGCTGAGAAGAAGTCTTCCAGAGTTGCTGCTGAGGGTGCAGTTATCGCTAAGATCGCTGACGATCAGAAGAGCGGTGTTCTCGTTGAGATCAACGTTGAGACAGACTTCGCTGCTAACACTGACAACTTCAAGGGTTTCTGCGACACAGTAGTTTCCCACATCATCGAGAAGAAGCCTGCTACAATTGAAGAACTTATGGCTCAGCCTCTTGCAAGCGATCCTTCAAAGACAGTTGAGCTCTTCCAGAAGGAAGCTATCGCTAACATCGGTGAGAATACTTCCATCAGAAGATTCGAGATTTTCGAGATTACAGGCCTCGGCGCTGTTACAGCTTACATCCACATGGGTGGTAAGGTCGGCGTTTTCTCCGAGATCTGCGTAGGTGATGATTCCGTCATCACAAAGCCTGAGTTCGCTGATTTCGCTAAGAACATCAACATGCAGATCGCAGCTTCAAGACCCGGATGGGTTAACGAGGCTGACGTTCCCCAGGATGAGCTCGCTAAGGAGACAGAGATCCTTAAGAACAAGGCTCTCGAAGAGGGCAAGCCTGAGAAGATCGTCATGGAGAGGATCATCCCCGGACAGATCAAGAACTTCTACAAGATGAACTGCCTCGTTGATCAGGAGTACATCAAGGATGAGGATCTTACTGTTAAGCAGTACATCGACAAGGCAGCTAAGGAGCTCGGCACAGAACTCGCAGTAGTCCGTTTCACACGTTTCACACTCGGTGAGGGCATCGAGAAGAAGCAGGATGACTTCGCTGAGGAAGTTAGAAAGCAGGCTGGACTGTAATCTTTCCTTATTAAAGAATCAAACGATCAGAAGAGACCGGAGTTCAAAAGACTCCGGTCTTTTTTGAATGTTGGATCCGGATTCACGAAATGGAACACGAAATCAGCCTGGTTCGTGTTCCAAAACGTGAATATGAGGCAATATTCACGAAACGGAACACGAAACTGCCGGAAAACGTGTTCCCGAACGTGAACAGCTTTTACTCTTAAAATAATAATTAATAAAAATGCTCTTCAACATTCTTTCCAATACTGTTAAAATTTATTGAAACAAAAAGATGGGAGCGTTTGAGTAAATGGGTGTAAAAAAATACAACCGCGTGCTTCTCAAGATTTCCGGTGAAGCGCTTGCAGGTGATGCCAAAGTCGGCATCAATGACGATATCTTAAAAGAGATTTCCAAGAACATTAAGGCAGTTGCAGATCTGGGAGTTCAGGTCGCGATCGTTGTAGGCGGAGGCAACTTCTGGAGAGGAAGATCTTCCGAGAAGATGGACAGGGTCACAGCCGATCACATGGGAATGCTCGCAACTCTCATGAATTCCCTTGCTCTTTCAGATGCACTTGAGCAGCAGGGCGCCGTTACCAGAGTGCTTTCTGCTATCGAAGTAAGACAGATGGCTGAGCCTTACATCAGGAAGAGAGCCGTAAGACACCTTGAAAAGGGAAGGATCGTAATCTTCGCTTGCGGTACCGGTAACCCTTATTTCTCGACGGATACCGGAGCCGCTCTCCGTGCTACCGAGATCGGTGCTGATATTTTCCTTAAGGCAACAATGGTCGACGGTGTCTATGACAAGGATCCTCATCTTTATCCCGATGCCAAGAAGTACGACAAGGTATCCCACGATGAAGTATTGAGACTCAACCTCAAGGTCATGGATGCAACCGCTGCGGCACTTTGCAGAGACAATCACACAAAGATCTTGGTCTTCTCCATGAAGGATCCCGCAAACATCGTAAGGATCGCTGAAGGCGAAGAATTAGGAACCATCGTTGAATAAAAAATACAAAGATTAACAGTAAAGGAGATGAAAGCTATGCCAATGATCGAGATCACAAAAAAGGATTATGATGATGTTGAAGCTAAGATGAGGAAAAACATCGACAATCTTCAGGAGAACCTCAACACAATTCGCGCAGGACGTGCCAATCCGCACGTTTTGGACAAGATCCTCGTTGATTACTATGGCTCGCCGTCTCCTCTTAACGCGGTAGCCAATATCCAGGTACCCGAAGCAAGAATGATCACATTGCAGCCTTGGGAACCCAAGATGCTCAAGGAGATCGAGCGCGCCATCCAGGCTTCCGATCTCGGCATCAATCCTACAAATGACGGTAAGATCATAAGACTCGTTTTCCCGATGCTTACAGAGGAGCGCCGTAAGGAACTCGTTAAGCAGGTTAAGGTCTACGGAGATGAGACAAAGGTCGTTATCCGCAACACACGCCGCGATTTCATCGACAAGATGCGTGCTGCAAATAAGAAGAAGGAGCTTACCGACGATTCCCTCAAGGAATACGAGGAGAAGGTCCAGAAGATCACGGACAAGTTCACCGCTGAGGTAGACACAGTCTGCGAGAAGAAAAATAAGGAACTGATGGAAATCTGATCAGGTGGCATTTAAAGCTGACAAGTTAACTAAGACTTATGACACCGCGGGCCTTAAGGTCCCGGTGTCTTTGGGTGTAATAATGGACGGAAACGGGAGATGGGCCAAGAAGAGGCTCCTTCCGAGAAGCGCCGGACACAGGGCAGGTGCGGAGAACCTTAAGGAACTCTGCCGCAACTGCGGTAATTACGGCGTTAAATACCTTACCGTCTATGCTTTCTCTACCGAGAACTGGTCCAGGCCCGAAAATGAGGTAAACCAGCTCATGAAGCTGTTTGTCGAGTTTTTCGACAGATACGATCCTGAGCTTGCCGAAGAAGGGATCAGGGTCAGGTTTACAGGTGACATCGACTCATTGCCTGAAGAACTTCAGCGTGTCTGCCATGAGGGTGAAGAGCGCTCCAAAGACAGGCCCAAGATGCAGCTTATCGTTGCGTTTAATTACGGCGGCAGAAGAGAGATCACCCATGCGGCACAACTGCTTGCCGAGAAAGTAAGAAAAGGCGAGATGGATCCTTCTGACATCACGGAGGATTCTATCAGTGCGAATCTTTATCTGCCTGATGTACCCGATCCCGAGCTTATCATAAGGCCGAGCGAGGAGATGAGGCTTTCTAATTTCCTTCTCTGGGAGAGTGCTTATTCCGAGTTCTGGGTATCAGACACGCTCTGGCCCGATTTCGGATATGAAGAGCTGACGCAGGCTTTCAGGGATTATGCCAAGCGCGACAGACGCTTTGGCGGCTTATCTGCGAAAGATTCAGACGAAAGTGACAAGAAATAATGAAACAAAGAACGATAACGGGCGTAATATTCGCTTTATTATTCACAGCATTTTTCCTTCCGGCATATTGGTTCCCGATCACTGCCGTGATCATGTCTCTGGTAGTCGGTTCTTTTGTCGTATATGAACTCATCAAAGCTTTGAAAAGCGGCGGTTACAGGCCGTCGATCTCTCTTGTTGTTTCTGGCTGCGCATTGGCCATGGCAGTACTTGCAGGAAGCTTCGCACTCTCGCTCAAAGCTGAAAGTGCACTTGCACTCTATGTAATGGTCATCGGTATGTACACTCTTGCCTGCGGAATACTCATTCCGGTAGCAAGGTTCAATGATACCAAGGCTTTGGAGAACGGAATCGCAACTGGCGGTACGGTCTTCTATGTCACTTTCCCGCTGTTTTGTCTTGATGCATGCATGATGCTTCATCCTGATGGCACCAACGGCTGGTTTTACATGCTCATAGGTCTTGTTGCGCCCTGGGTCTCAGATGTTTTCGCATACCTTGTCGGCGTAACGATCGGCAAGCATAAGATAGTTCCGCATATCTCGCCCAAGAAGAGCTGGGAAGGCTGCATCGGCGGCGCTTTCTTCTGCGCGGTCGGCGTCATGATCTACTCCTGCCTTGTGATTTATAAGGTCGATAACATTCAGATGAACATAATCGCATTCGGGATCCTGACTTTCTTCATGGGACTTCTGGTATCCGTCATGAGCCAGCTCGGTGACTGGTTTGCTTCAGTTATCAAGAGACATGTCGGCATAAAGGATTACGGTACGATATTCCCCGGACACGGCGGTATGTTGGACAGATTTGACAGCGCGTTCTTCACGATGCCGGTCGGACTTCTTCTGGCGATAATCGCCAATAACATTTTCTGACAGAGGGGTGTTCGAATGCGGCATTTATCCATTTTGGGCTCCACGGGTTCCATAGGAAAACAGACTCTTGAAGTCTGCCGTAAAGCCCCTGAAGATTTTACCGTTGAAGGTCTTTCGTGCGGATCCGATACCGGTACGCTTTATGAACAGATAAAGGAATTCAGCCCCAAAGCCGCAGCGGTAAGTGACCCCGTAAAAGGTGCGGAACTTGCCAAGCGCATTAAGGAAGAAGGCATCAAGACCGAAGTTTATACCGGTGAGGATGCAAGTTCAGTTATCGCGCAGCTTTCCGAAAGCGATACCGTAGTCGGTGCGATCGTAGGATTTGCCGGTCTCGAGCCTGTCTACAGGGCGATCCTTTCAGGAAAGACCATTGCTCTTGCAAATAAGGAAACGTTGGTATCCGGCGGTGACTTCATTATGCCGCTCGCAAAAGAGAAAGGCGTTGACATACTTCCCGTTGACAGTGAGCATTCTGCGATCTGGCAGTGCCTGAGAAACGGCGACGAAAAGAATCTCGACAGGATCCTTCTTACAGCATCCGGCGGACCTTTCCGCGGAATGAACAGGGAAGACCTTGAGAATGTTACGGCTGAAAAGGCCCTGAATCACCCTACTTGGAAAATGGGCGGCAAGATAACAATTGATTCCGCCACCATGATGAACAAGGGCCTTGAGGTCATCGAAGCGCATCATCTTTTCGGTGTCAGCGTTGACAGGATCGACGTGGTCGTTCATCCGCAGAGCATAGTGCATTCAATGGTCCGTCTTAAGGACGGTTCCGTTCTGGGGCAGATGGGAAGGCCATCGATGATCCTTCCCATAATCGTTGCACTCTACTATCCGGAAAGAGGTTCTGCGGTTACGGCTCCTTTTGATCCGTTCGCTCAGGGGTGCAATAATCTTACTTTCGAGAAATGCAATACCGATGTGTTCCGTCTTGTTAAGCTTGCTTATGATGTAGGCAGGCAGGGCGGTCTTCTTCCTGCGGTTATGAATGCCGCAAACGAGACTTCTGTCATGGCTTTTCTTGGCGGAAAGATCGGCTTTTTGGATATAGAGAGAACAGTATTCGATGTCTGTTCCGGATTTAGTGAAGCTTCCGGTCAGACGGTGAACATAGATTCCGTTAAGGAAGCTGACAAAGAAGCGAGAATTAGAGCCCTGGAGGTTTTGAAAAAGTATTCATTATGAATGTCTGGAGTATAGTAGTTGTCATTATAATGCTCGGTATATTGGTGACCATTCATGAGCTTGGTCACTTTTGGGCAGCCTGTCTTCTTAAGATAAAGGCATTTGAAGTCTCGGTCTTCGTAGGACCGAGGCTCATTCATTGGAAGCGCAAGGGTGTTGATTATTCCATAAGGCTCATTCCTTTGGGCGCCTATGTAAGGTTTTCCGACGTTGACGAAAACGGTGAAGCGATCGTAAGCGACGCTCCTGAGCTTCTCATAAACCAGCCCAGATGGAAGAGACTGATCGTATCTCTTGCAGGACCTTTCATGAATGTTGTTTTGGGCATCCTGATCTTCGCGGTACTTTTCTGGGTAACGGGTTTTACGAGCCTTGACATCGGAGAAGCCCCCAAGGGATCACAGCTTTATTCTCAGGAATACACGATGGGTGATACCATCACTGCCGTTAACGGACATGCAGTTTATACATATCTGGATTTCTACTACACGATCGATTCCGAGGTCTCCAAAGTCGATAAGATGACGGTTACTCTTAAGTCTGCTGAGACCGGCAGCAAGTACGATGTTGTCCTTACTCCCGAACTTAAGTCCAGACCGATGCTCGGCATTACCACATATCAGACTCCTGACAGCAAATACAACGGCTGGGAGATCCTGAGCGTTGACGAAAAACAGAACAAAGGCAATCCCGTTTTGAAGATCGGTGATTTCTTAACCCACGTTGACGGCAAATCCGTAGCCGATGAGGATTTCCTTGCATTCCTTGATACCAGGAACGAAGGCGATACGATGAAGCTTAAGTTCGTCAGAAACGGCGTGACCATGGAGAAGGAATGCATCAAGACCATGATCACTTACGCAAACGACAGGGGTGTCAGGCTTATCGCTTATCCTGCCAATACACCGCAGCGTGTTTTCCGTTCTCTGGGTTATGCGGCCAAGATGCCGATGACCATTATAATGTTGTCCTATAAATCGATTCACAACGTCTTTGTGGGCAAGGAAGAAGTTTATAATATGGTATCGGGACCTGTGGGAGTCACCTCGGTTGTCAACGATGTCGTTGCTGATGTTGATGACAACATGGGAGAGAAGGTCTATATGCTGGTAGTGATATGCGGAATCATATCCATCGGTCTTACCTTCACGAACCTCCTTCCGATTCCGGGACTTGACGGAGTGCAGATCATTCTGATCGTCGTCGAGATGGTAATTGGCAGAAGGCTTTCAAAGAAAGCCGAGAACGTGATTAACGTCGTGGGTTTCTTCCTGCTCATCGCGTTGGTGTTATTCGCGTTCGCTTCGGACATTATCAGGATCTTTGTCGAAAAGTAAACCAAAGGAGCATGTGATGACCAGAAAGGTTATGATCGGCGATGTCGCAGTAGGCGGCGGCGCTTCTGTAAAGATACAGTCAATGAACAACACGGATACCCGTGATGCTAAGGCTACTCTTGAACAGATAGCAAGGCTTAAGGATGCCGGATGTGACATAACAAGAGTCGCCATTCCTGACCTTGAGGCAGCAAATGCCCTTAAGGAGATCACAGCAAATTCACCGATCCCGGTCGTTGCGGACATTCATTTCGATTACACTCTTGCGATAGCTGCAGCACAGAACGGAGCATCCAAGATCAGGATCAATCCGGGCAACATCGGCGGCCCTGAGAAGCTGAAGCTCGTTGCTGACTGCTGCAAAGAAAGAGGACTTCCCATAAGAGTCGGAGTAAATTCCGGTTCGATCTCCAGGGAGATCCTTGCAAAGTACCGCGAAGTCAACGCTGATGCCATGACAGAGAGCGCATTGGGAGCAGTAAAGCTCCTCGAAGACCAGGATTTCGATAACATCGTTATCTCGATCAAGTCTTCATCTCCAAAGCTCACGATAGAAACTTATAGGATCCTGTCAAAGATGTGCGATTATCCGCTTCATCTGGGAGTCACCGAAGCAGGCACTGTCAAAGAAGGTACGATCAAATCTGCAGTAGGCATCGGAACCCTTCTTGCCGAAGGCATCGGAGACACCATAAGGGTATCCCTGACAGGAGATCCCGTTGAAGAAGTCTATTGTGCCAAATCGATACTCAGAGCACTCGGCCTCCGTGACGAAGGCATAACTTTTATTTCCTGTCCCACATGCGGTAGGACGCAGGTACCGCTCATAGAGCTTGCAGGAAAGATCGAGGAGAAGATCTCCCGTCTTCCTTACAACCTTAAGGTAGCGGTCATGGGATGCGTCGTAAACGGCCCCGGAGAAGCAAGGGAATGTGACATCGGGCTTGCAGGCGGAAAGGACGAATTCCTTCTTTTCGAGAAGGGTG
>SVJC01000014.1 GCA_015069215.1 Oscillospiraceae bacterium | reverse complement strand
CAAACGTAAACTTTTGAAGATCAAAAGTTTACGCTAAAGTTTACGTTGTTTTTTCCCGGGTGCAGTCCGCAGCCGGAACATTCCCGCTATGTTTTGAAAAATGAGGGGCTGCCTCTTGAAGTGAACATATCACTTGTGAGACAGCCCCTATTTTTCCGTGATCAGATACTAAGATCAACGTACCAGTACGATCCTGGTGACATTATTCTTTGAGCCCTTGCTTGTAGAATGCTTTTTAGCAGTATGCTTACTTGCCTTCTTAAACATGTTCTTTACGGACTTGGAAGACTTCTTGTAAGCGTTCTTCTTGGAAGCTGTCTTCTTGTAAGCGCTCTTCTTGGAAGATGTCTTCTTAGCTGTCTTCTTAGCTGTCTTCTTAGAATACTTCTTGAACATGTTCTTCATAGAATTTGAAGACTTCTTGGAAGAATTCTTCTTGGAGCTGCCGATCTTCTTTGTAGAATACTTCTTAGAGCTTGAAGACTTCTTAGAAGATTTCTTAGTGGACTTCTTAGAAGTTGTCTTCTTGAAAGGATTCTTCTTGCTGTCATTCTTCTTGGAATCATTCTTCTTGGAGTCGCTGTGCTTCTTTGTGTCATGCTTCTTGGAATTATGATCCTTTGAATCGCTGTGCTTCTTGGTATCATGCTTCTTATTATCATACTTCTTGAAATCGTTCTTCTTAGAGTCATTCTTCTTAGAATCATTCTTCTTGGAAGTGTGCTTCTTGGAGTCGCTGTGCTTCTTTGTGTCATGCTTCTTAGAATCGTGATTCTTATCCTTACTCTCTGCTGCAGGATTGTGTTCAACAGGATCGCCTACCGAGTAAGCTCCGACATAAAGAGGAATGCAAACTGCTTCCTTAACAGTCTTCTTGCCGGACTTCTTAGCTGTTGTCTTCTTGGTTGTCTTCTTAGCTGTCTTTTTTGCTGTCTTCTTTGCTGTCTTATTAGTTGTTGTCTTATTGCCGTTTTTTGAATCAGCTAATGATCTTGCAGCAAGCTTTGCGATAGCGTCAGGTGTCTTTTCTGTATCAGCTTTTTTCTCAACAGCTGCTTCTCCGTCGGATTCTGCGGGATCTGTCTCCTCTGTTGCCTCAGTTTCCTCTGTAGCCTCTGTTGCCTGGGTCTCGATCGCTACTGTCGTATTCCTTGTTGCGGCGGGTGCTTTCTTACCTGTTGAGCAACCGGTAGCTGCAAGTGTTGATGTAAGGATTGCGCCTGTAGCGAGAAGTACCAGAAATTTTTTGTTCATGTCATTTACCTTCCTTTTGGTTTGTTGAGTTTTTGTTTGTGTTTTGCTAACGGCTTGAGTAAACCATTCGGCAGGGGTGAAAACAATAAACAATGCCTGACGCTAATGTTGACTAATCAACAGTTCCTTCCGGTTATGTTGAGTATCTGTCCAAAAACAGGTGATCTTTTGCACAAAGGCCGTTCAGTTTTACTATGCGACATGCATAACCCGGCAAAGCAAAAGAGCTGCTATTGAGGCAGCTCTTTTGTGAGGTAGGCATTTATATATTGATTATTCGAAACTCTTACTCTTTATAAGATTTATTCTGGAGTTACATCTCTCACGTTCAGCTATGCTGTATTTGAAAGCAAACTCCGATGCCTTTGAAAATGCCCTTTTCTCAAATGCTACGGCAACCGTCATCCAGGCTGCGACTATTGCGGTAAGGGCAGCTGCGATTATGACTGCAGTGATGCCGTCCATTGTCTTTAATGCCGTGGTCGTCAGGCACATTCCTGCGAATAAGACTCCCAACACTACGGCTGAGATTATTACCCTTCTTCTGCTGAATCTGAAGATAAAAGGAATCTTTTCGAATTCTTCCCTGAAAATGAAATCGAAAACCTGATCATTTGTCATTTCCATAATTGGTTCCCCCTGTTGTTCTTATTTGTTCCTTATGTTGAGTTCATTATCACAAGCATCAAGATTGCATCCAATAAGCAATCTGTGCCGCAGATGTTGAATAAGCGACACTTTCAGGCTTAAGTGCCGCCTAATGGGAAACTTCGTTCTTTCCTGCCGCAAACATACTGCATTTAAGGTTTTGGGGTGATGTTATAATTGTCATGTTGTCTGGCCTTGTAACAGGTCAGCGGGAAGAGGAGTGAGCATGAATAAAACAATTGTTAAACTGATAGCCGCATCAGTACTGATAGGCCTTCTGTTTGTGCTCGCTTCATGCAATAAAACGCCGGAGGTAACGTTTACGACTTCGTTTAGTGAGACATCTGAAAGTTCGGAATCCATAAGGATCACCACGGCAACCACGTCAGGATCTGAAAGCATTTCCGGGACGGAATCTGAAAGCGCTGCTGAAACAACGACGGAATCGGAAGATAGCGAAAGCACCTCTGAAACAACTTCCGAAGAAACGTCTGCGGCGACAGAGAAAACCACAGCTGCCACAACGAAAAAGGCAGCCGTCAAGAACCAGTCTCCCAAATGGGTGCGTTCCCTGTCCCAGGCCAAGAACAAAAACAACAACCAGCTTCTGATAGTTGCGGCTACCGGAATGGACAAGACCACCGCAAAGGTCACGATGCATGAGCGCGACAAGGACGGCAACTGGATACAGGTATTGTCTGCTGACGCTTATGTAGGAAAACTCGGCATGGTATCGGACAGCAAGCGCAAGGAAGGCTGCAAGAAAACACCGATCGGCGTATATAAGTTCAACAAGGCCTTCGGCATCGCGTCAGACCCCGGCTGCAAGATCCCATACATAAAGGTTACCAAGGACTTGTACTGGTCGGGCGACCAGCGCAAGGGCATGCAATACAATAAGATGGTAAGTATTAACGATTACCCGAAGCTCGATAAGAAGAACAGCGAGCATCTGATCGACTACACCAAATCCTATCAGTACTGCCTCTCGATAAGCTTCAACGAGAAATGCGTGTTGGGAAAAGGCTCGGCCATTTTCCTTCACTGCCACGGTGAGCACAAGTACACCGCAGGCTGCGTTTCCGTTTCCAAGAGCAACATGATAAAGATCATGAAACGCGTTGATCCAAGCTGCGTCGTGATCATCAACACAAAGGCCAAGCTCGGAGCATGATTTTCCCGCATCACACTAAAAGGGCTGTCGCTTTATCAGCGGCAGCCCTATGTATTTCTTTGACCGAGAGTGGGCGTTTATCCGGCGGTTTCCGCACAAGCGAAGCGCGAAGGACCTTAGCAAGGATAAACACCTGCTCGAACTTACAGCAACGGTGTCTGGTTGTGCTGGATTCTGTCACACTTGTCGATGTGAATGAACACGTTGTGCAGGAGGTTGACCGAGGTCAGGATGACTTCGCCCTGGTTCAGCTTACGTACGTGCTTGATCGAGTAATCGTCGAGGTGGCTCTCAACCGCCTTGATCTCATCGTTGAGCATGAGTCTGTGGATGAGGAGCGTACCGATCTGACCAAAGAGGATCGGTGAAACGTCCTTCGGGTTCTGTGTGGTCAGATAGAGGAAGATACCCTTCTTACGGCCTTCTCTTGCAACGAGTGTCAGACCGCCGTGGAATTCTCTTTCGGAATACTGTGACTTAGCGTATCTGTGAACCTCATCGATGAAGAAGATGAAGGGACAGATGTCTTCCTGCTGAATTACGAAGTTGCAGATGAGGTCGATGACCATGCCTCCGATACCTTCAGCAGCACCGAGGTTGGATGAGTCGATATAGAGGCTGACTTCAGGCATGTGGATGAAGTCTTCGATAACGTCAAGGAGATTGTACATCGAAGGATCGTTCGAGAAGAACTGCAGGAGCTTCGTGTTCGTCATCTGATACTGGATCTTCTGGATCAGAGGATTGTTCGCGTTCGCCTTGAGCATGTCGTAACTGTACTTGAAGTTGTAGTTGTCGTCTCTTGCAGGCTCGGAAACGGACTCTGCCTGGATCTGCTCAGGAAGGAGCGAGATGTCGAACTCGGTATCGTTTGCACCTACTGAAGCAAGAGCCTCCTGAACTTCCTCGATGTCCTCACCGACCTTGTAGAAGCACTTGTCCTGACCGGTCTTGTGCATGTAACGGAGCGATGTGATAGCCTCGGCGAGGATAGCGCCCTGGCTGTTGGAAGTCGTCTCGAAGAGTCTCTCCCATTCCTGCATCGTTACCTTACCGGGAGAGATCGTCGTATCTACACCGAGTGTGAGCTTCGTGATCTCGTCGTTTGAGAAAGCGTCCCTGTACTCGCCGGTAGGATCGACGATGAGAGCCTTACGCTTGGTGGAAACGATCTTGTCGAGGATGGAAAGTGCAGTTGTGGACTTACCGCTGTTGGTAGCTCCGATGCACATGATGTGACGGTTGAAAAGGGTGCTCGGCTTGAGTGTAACGGGAGCTGCTGCCCTGTTGAGATATCTGCCGAATGCCGGGAGCAATTCCTCCTGAACGTGGGAGAATTCCAAAGAATGCAGGAAGATGTTGTAAGCTTCGTCCGGTGCGTAGTAAACCTGGTCAAGGATACCCAATGTCTTGAAGCCTGCGAGCTCGAACTTAAGTCCGTCCGGCTGCATCAAAGCGATGGTATCGATGTTGATTTCCTGATAGTCAGATGACTTCTGGTCAGATGTCGAAGACATTTCGAAGATGCTCTTTCTGGAAGCTTTGTTCTCGAAAACCTCTCCAAGGAACAATCCGAGAGTGGACTTGATGATTACGAAGTAGTTAATGGTATTGGGAAGGAAAGCGTTGGAAAACCTCTCTCTGTTGGTCATCAGCTTGACGTTGTCGATTTGCGCTACGCAGCAACTCCTGTATACCTGTGTGACTTTACCAAGATAAAAATCTTCTACATTTTGTCCTTTGTACAGTTCCTCAATTGTCATAGCGCGTCTCCTGTTACCTCTTTTGAAATGTCAAAAAAGAGCGGTGGGAAAAGTTCACCCTCCAGACTCTTAACCTCTGATGAGAAGTATATCACATTTGAGGGGCGTATGTTTAAGGATCGATGAATTCAATGAAAACAGATTCTAAACTGCCTATGTCCCGAAAACGAAGAAGTGCGAGATACCAAGCCATTCGCGGACCCAGTAGGCAGGAACAAGGTTAAAATCCGTAAAAGACGGGATAGATGTGACCTCCCCTGCCCCCTGTGACTTGGCAATGAGGGATGCCCTGTAGAGATGGTATTCCGAGGTGGCTATCGTAATGTCCCTGGACAGTCCCATCGCATCGGTTATCTCAAATGCGTTCCTGATGTTTTCGTATGTGGAAGTCGACTTATCCTCGACGATGATCCTGTCTTCGGCGATGCCTCTGCGCATGAGATACCTCTTCATGCCCTCACCCTCCGAGATCACCTCGTCATCTCCCTGGCCGCCTGTAACGACAACAGGAACGTCGGGATATTTGACCAGGAGGTCGTAGGCCTTGTCCAGTCTTTTCTTGAGCATGGGGGACGGCTCCTCACCCCAGAGCTGGCAGCCTAATACAACCACCATGTTGGGCTTTTCGGGCTTTGCAAGACAGGCCCTGATCATGTTGAACGACAGGAACCCGGCATAGCAGAAACCCAAAACTAAAAAGGTTGCCACAAAGCCGGTCAGGATCTTTCCTGCCTTGCTCTTTCTGAATTCCGCCGTCTTGTCCCAAAATATGGTCATGAGCAAAAGGAAAGCCATTACGGCAAGGCCGGCTATGTTGCCGGAATTGAATACAGGCAGCGTTCCGAGGAACGCGAGCATTCCGATAATCTCAATAATTGTCAGGACGATCCTGACCACTTTTCGGTTCGCATTCTTTTTCAAAGCGGACCTCCTCTCTCCAGAAAGATTCTAACATTAGGAAACGCTTATCTTTGTGGCAAAAATAATGGAAAATTAACATTTTGTTTTCTCAAACAGATGACATACCAAAGGTTTCTGTTGTAACCTAAAAACAAGGTGAGAGATCATGAGAAAGAAGATTGCGGTTTTTGTTAACGGATACGGTATGGAAGCCCTGAACGCTACGCTCAAGGGTTTGAGTCAGTCCGAGAGCTATTCCGGCTACGACTTCTTCATCTTCGTAAGTTACGCATCCTATGACACTCCGGACAATTACAACAAAGGTGAGCTGAACATATATGGTCTGCCTCAGTTGAAAGACTATGACGGCGCGATCGTGTTTACCAACGCTCTCAATTCCGTAGAGACCGGTATCTCGATAGTTAAGCGTGCGGTCAAGGCCGGGATCCCCGTAATAAGCATCGGTATCAACGTTCCCGGAAGCATATCTTTCGACATCGATAACATAACCGGCATGAGAGAGCTCGTCGAACACCTCATCGAAGAGCACGGCGTAAAGCGTGCCGCCTTCATCGGAGGCAAGATCGATCACCCCGAGAGCGTCTTAAGATATGAGACCGTTAAGAAGGTCTTTGAAGAGCACGGTCTTGTGCTTGACGAAAGAGATGTCTACTATGGCAACTGGGGCAATGTCCTGTCTGCAGAGGCCGCAAATAAGATCGCTTCGGATCCGCGCGGTCTGCCTGATGCGATAATAGCAGCAAACGACATAATGGCACTCGCCTGCTCGACTGAGCTGAAGAGACTCGGCTATAACCTTCCCAAGGACGTGATCGTTACAGGTTACGATTTCATTTACAAAGGCCAGGCTTTCTATCCCGTCCTCACCACGGTCACATCGGATTATGAAGGCATCGGCAGTACCATCATCAAGGTCTTCGACAATGTTTTCGAGGGCAAGGAAGTACCCAAGAGCATCCTGATGAAATCAAAACCGGTCATCGGAGAGAGCTGCAGATGCCACGCCGACGCCGAGTTCGACATCAAGAGGCGCGAGTTCGGAAGCAACACGTATTCCGAGTATCTTGACCGCACATACCTTGAGGCGAGTGAACGTACCCTTACGAACATAATCACCGATTCGCCTGACTATGAGAGTCTTCGAAAGAACCTTATGGCGCACTACGAGTCCCAGCTCGACCTCGTGGGCAACGACTTCTTCATCATCATACACAACCTCTACATGAGCGACATAATGGCGAGCGAGGAAGACGTGCACGAGAACGGCATAACCGGCGCGGTCTCCCCCATCGTTGCGATCAAGGACGGCAAGGTCTGCGACAACATCTCGGCAGACAGGCACAGCGTTGTTCCCGGTTACGATCCGGAGAGCAAGAACAACCACATCTATTTTCTGATGCCGCTTCACACGGGACGGTTCAATTACGGCTATATGGTCACCTCGGGTGACGCAAGGATCATGCTCGAATATCTGGACCTCAATGCATATCTCGAAAAGCTCATGCTCGCTCTGAGGATCCAGCGCTCCAACATCCAGCTCAGGATCTTCAATGACAGCCTCAGAAAGATCTCCGAGATCGATACCATGACCGGCCTTTACAACCGTTTCGGATACGAGAACAAGGCAATCCCGATCTACGAGGACAGCGTCCGCGGCAACACCCTTCTCATGGTAATGTTCATCGACATCAACCTGATGAAGAGGATCAATGACATTTTCGGACACATGAACGGTGACGCCGCTATAAGGATCACCGCGAGCGCCATCAAGTCAAACCTGAAGAACGACATGATCGGCGTCAGGTTCGGCGGTGACGAATTTTTAGTCATCGGAAGCGTTAACTCTCCCGAGGAGGCAGACAGCCTTAAGCAGGCGATCCACGGCAACATCGACAAGGTAAACAGAGACGGCATCTGGCCGTTCAGGCTCTCGATCAGCTCGGGATACATCTTAAGCGACAAAGAGACCAAAAAGCCGCTGAGCGAATACATTAAAGACGCAGACAATCTCATGTACGAGACAAAGAAGAAGCTCCACGCGGAGCAGGGTGATCACAGATAAAGAAAGGAATGCTTATGGACTACTGGAACGGACTTAAGATCGCAGAAGCGTTTTACAACGAGTACGGGAAAGCGATGCTCGAAGAGAAATTTCCCGAGTACAAAGACAAGATCGCAGTAGGTCTTGCAGGCCAGGGATCCGAATGTTTCGGTTACGACGATGTCGTTTCCAGAGACCACGATTTCGCACCCGGCTTCTGTCTCTGGGTTCCCGAATTCCTTGAAAAGAAGATCGGCGATGACCTTCAGAAAGCCTATGACGAACTGCCCGTAAACGAATTCCTTGAAAAACACAAGGAAGAGATCGGCTTAGAGCCCGGTTCAAGCCTCATGACAGGCGCAAGAAAGCACAGGGTCGGCGTCCACAGCATCGAAGAGTTCTATACGGAGAGAACCGGCATCACAGGCTTCCCCGAAAAGACCGAAGACTGGATCGAAACACCGATGATGTATCTTGCAGAAGCCGTCAACGGCAAGGTCTTCACGGATCCTTTGGGCAAGTTCACCGCCATCCGTGAAGCATGGGCGGGATTCTATCCTGACAGCCTGATCAAGAAAAAGGTAGCCGCAAACTGCGGCATGGCCGGCAAGACCGGACAGTTCAATTACGAGCGTTCCATCAAGCGCGGCGACATCCAGGCCGCTCACGACTGCTGCGAGGAATTCATCCACAAGGCTTCAGCCGCGATCTTCCTCCTTAACCGCACCTACATGCCTTACTACAAGTGGCGCGCAAGGGCAATGGAAGACTTCACGATCTGCAAGGAAGCCGTCAAGCTTTTAAGCAAGCTCACACAGCTCAATGAATCCAAGCACGAGAAGAAGACAGAACTGATCGAGAAGATCAGCATGGACATAATCAACGAACTTACGTCACGCACATGGTCCTGGGGCTACAGCGATTATCTCTTGGATCACGCCAAGAACATAATGACGATCATCCCTGACAAAGAGATCGCTTCCTGGAACGTTTTCGTAGGAGAAGACTGATAATCAGATCATATTGTCCTGATCAGCATTGGCCGTTGCGCCTTTCATCCTGCCCTGCCATACGAGTGACAGGATCGAAAATACAAACGGCAGCGTTGACACGAGAACAGCCGCTATGATCGCAAATCCGAACGCACCGTTATAGACCGCGATGATCACTACGATCACCGCTCCTACTATCAGGATCGAATGGAAAACGAGCCTCACGATATCTGCGGTCCTGATTATCTTTACGGACTTGAACGGGTCTTCGCACTTTCTTGCGCGCCTCATCGAAATGAATCCGAATACGGCCGGTACTATCAGGTTAAATGCGACGATCAGGACCAGAATTCCGATTATCTCCATCACTACCGTTAGCAGCGCCGTCGCGACAACGCCTCCGGCCTTGATTATGTTGACGACAAGATTAAGGGCTTCGTCTTCATATTCGACCGGAGCTTTCGCTATGTTTCCTCCGACTTTGGTGCTTAATGCATGTGCCCAGACGAAGAACTTGACGCCGAGCCAGGTCGTCGATGCGGCACTTATCGTGTCGATCAGTGATGACGCAAGATTTAACTTTTTGATCGTTTCGAGTCTGGTCATGTTAGCTCCTCCTATTCCCAATTCCGCCTTTCATTATAGAGTAGAATCTCTTTATAAGCACGCAAAACTTGGTGTGTAACATTGTTACAAAACCAAAATGAACAGTGTTAAACGGAATCTGTACTTCTTTTTCTATTTTCTTCCCGGTTAAACGGAAAGATCAGATGACGATCGGGTACCGCGAAAAAACTTCTTGACAAATATGATGTGAAAATATATCTTTTACCCAATAGATAAACCGTAGATTCGGAAGTAAAGATGTTTCGTGCACTTACAGAGAGTCCCGAAAGCTGAGATGGGATGGTACGCAGTTCATCATAATGGTCCGATGAGGGCACAGTCAAAAGAAGCCATAAGGCGACTGAGTATTCTGTGACGGCTGGCACCGTTAAAAGGCCCGGGGTATGTTGGTACTCTAGTTAAGTGCACAAGAGATTGTGAATCAAGGTGGCACCGCGGATTAGGTTAATTCGTCCTTGGCAGAGAATCAGGTTCTTTGCGCAAGGACTTTTTTATTGCCCAAAGAACCTCCGAAAAAGACAAAAACAAGGAGGTATGCAGTATGTATTTCTATCCGGGCAAGGACGAGATCAGATCCATCCTTTCAGGAACCGCCTATAAGTGCGCCCCTGTAAGATGCGAGATCATGTCCGACATCAGGACCCCAATCGAAGTGCTGAAGATAATCAAAGGTTTTTCAAAGCACGCGTATATTCTCGAATCAGTCGAGAATCAGGAACGATGGGGACGCTATACCTTCTTAGGTTACGATCCCACTTTAGATATCACCTACATGAACGGAACTCTCGAGATCACCGGCGGCAACCGCAACGATAAGATCGAGACGGACGATCCCGGCAGGTACATGAGAGAGATCTTAGCCGAATACAAGTCTCCCGTGATCAAGGGAATGCCTTCCTTCACAGGCGGTCTTGTAGGCTATTTCGCATACGATTACATAAAACACGTTGAAAAGTCACTCGATCTTGAATGTGAAGATGAAGGCAACTTCAAGGACTGTGACCTCATGCTTTTCGATAAGGTCATAGCTTTCGACAACCTCATGCAGAAGATCGTCATCGTCGGAAACGTAAGAGCTGACGACGTAGATAACAACTACGATCAGACATGCTGTGAGTTAGAGAAGATCGCAGACATCATCATAAACGGAACTCCGGCAGACGAGCCTTCAGGAAGGCTTCTTTCCGAGGTCAGGCCCCTTTTCGACAAGGAAAGATACTGCGAGATGGTCGAGAAAGCAAAGTACCACATCAAGGAAGGTGACATTTTCCAGATCGTTTTATCCAACCGTCTGGAAGCAGACTACGAAGGCTCGATGCTCAATGTTTACAGGGTCCTCCGGACGCTCAACCCCTCCCCTTACATGTTCTACTTCTCAGGCACTGACGTTGAAGTCGCAGGCGCTTCACCCGAGACGCTCGTAAAGCTCGAAGACGGAAAGCTCTACACCTTCCCTCTTGCAGGCACACGCCCCAGAGGAAAGACAGAAGAAGAAGACAAGGCTCTTGAAGCTGATCTTCTCGCAGACGAGAAGGAGCTCGCTGAGCATAACATGCTTGTAGACCTGGGCCGTAACGACATCGGCAAGATCGCGAAATTCGGAACCGTTGAAGTCATGAAATACCATTCGATCGAGCGTTTCTCACACGTAATGCACATCGGTTCCACTGTCAGGGGCGAGATCAGGGATGACAAGGATGCTTTCGATGCAATCGATGCCATCTTGCCTGCAGGCACTCTTTCAGGAGCTCCCAAGATCAAGGCATGCCAGCTCATCAACGAGCTCGAAAGAAACAAGCGCGGCATCTACGGCGGTGCGATCGGTTACATCGATTTCGGCGGCAACCTTGATACCTGCATTGCGATCAGGCTCGCATACAAGAAGAACAACAAGATCTACGTAAGATCCGGCGCAGGGATCGTTTACGACTCTGTTCCCGAAAAGGAATACCAGGAATGCATCAACAAGGCAGCTGCAGTCGTAAAAGCGATCGAGAGCGCAAACGAGCTTTAAGGAGGGCATGGAAAATGATACTCATCATCGATAACTACGACAGCTTCTCCTACAACCTTTATCAGATGGTCGGCTCGATCGATCCCGACATCAAGGTGATCAGAAATGACGCCATGACCGCTGACGAAGTGCTTGCGCTTGATCCGAAGGCAATAATCCTTTCTCCCGGTCCGGGACGTCCCGCTGACGCGGGTATCTGCGAAGAACTCGCAGTCAAGGCTGCAGGCAAGGTTCCCCTTCTCGGTGTGTGTCTGGGGCACCAGGCCATCACCGAAGCTTACGGCGGAGTCGTCGGATACGCAAAACAGCTGATGCACGGCAAACAGTCCAGAGCAGAGATCGACATAAGCTGCGACATCTTTAAGGGACTGTTCATACAGATCGACGTCGCAAGATACCATTCCCTTGCTGCTGAAGAGGAATCGCTCCCTGAAGTGCTCAAGGTTATCTCAAGGACTACCGACGGCGAGATAATGGCGATCAAGCACCGCGATTACGACATCTACGGGTTACAGTTCCATCCGGAATCCATCCTTACACCGGAAGGAAAAACGATATTAAAGAATTTCATCAACATAGCTGAGAGGAGAACAACAACATGATCAAAGAAGCAATCGAAAAGATCGTAATGAAGCAGGATCTTACTTATGAAGAAGCATACACCGTCATGAACGAGATCATGAACGGTGAGACAACACCTACGCAGAACGCAGCATTCCTTGCCGCTCTTTCGACAAAGAGCGCAAAGGCTGAGACGATCGACGAGATCACCGGCTGCGCACAGGCTATGAGAGAACACGCTACTCCCCTCGATCACCCGGGCATCAAGACACTCGAGATCGTAGGCACGGGCGGAGATCGTGCAGGAAGCTTCAACATCTCCACCACTTCCGCTTTCGTTGCTGCAGCTGCAGGCGCATATGTAACCAAGCACGGCAACCGCGCAGCTTCTTCAAAATCAGGCACTGCTGACTGTTTGGAAGCCCTCGGCGCAAACATCGCATTAGAGCCCGAGAAGTGCACTGAGCTCTTAAAAGATGCAGGCTTCTGCTTCCTTTTCGCACAGAAGTATCACGCATCAATGAAGTATGTCGGCGCGATCAGAAGAGAGCTCGGTTTCCGTACCGTTTTCAACATCTTGGGACCCATCACAAATCCTGCACATCCTGAAGGATATCTGCTCGGCGTTTACGATGAATATCTCGTTGAAGTCATCGCGGAAGTTTTGAAGAACCTTGGCGCTGAAAGAGCAATGGTCGTTTACGGACAGGACAAGCTCGATGAGATCTCCATCTCCGCACCCACGACAGTTGCAGAACTCAAGGACGGCAAGATAACTAAATACGTTATCTCCCCCGAGCAGTTCGGCATTCCGTTCGGAACGAAGGATGAAGTTGTAGGCGGAACTCCCGAAGAGAACGCAGATACGACCAGGAAGATCCTTTCAGGCGAGATCAAGGGCACAAAGCGCAACGTTGTTCTTCTCAACGCAGGCTGCGCAATCTATGTTGCAGGTCTTGCAGATTCCATCGAAGATGGTATAAAGAAGGCCGGCGAAGTCATCGATTCCGGCAAGGCGCTGGAGACACTCAACAAGTTCGTTGAACTTTCAAACAAGGTGTGAGGAAAAAAGATGGGCGATATTCTCGTTACGATCGCAGAGAGCACAAGGAAAAGAGTTGAAGCAGCAAAGCTTGTAACTCCCGAAAACGTCATCCGTGAACAGGCTCTGACGCTTTATAACGAACGCGGCAGAAACTGTTCCGTGTCCTTCAAGGAAGCGCTTGCAAAAAGCGGCACGAGCTTCATCTGCGAGTGCAAGAAAGCATCACCTTCAAAGGGAATCATCGCCGAAGGTTTTCCTTACCTTGACATCGCAAAGGATTACGAGGCAGCAGGTGCATCTGCGATCTCAGTCCTCACAGAACCCGAATGGTTCAAGGGCGACCTTAAGTATCTCAAAGAGATATCTTCCGCTGTCAGCATTCCGGTACTGCGCAAGGATTTCACGGTATCGCCTTACATGATCTATGAGGCATACTTAAACGGCGCTTCAGCAGTGCTCCTCATCTGCTCTCTTTTAGACGGGGAAACACTCAAAGAGTATCTGGGTATTGCCAAGAGCTTAGGCCTCGACGCGTTAGTCGAAGCGCATGACAGCGATGAGGTAAAGATGGCGATCGAAAGCGGCGCTGAGATAATCGGAGTAAACAACCGCAACCTGCGCACCTTTGAAGTCAATGCATCCAACTGCTTAAGGCTCAGGAACGAAGTACCGGAAGAAGTTCTATTCGTCGCCGAGAGCGGCATCAATTGCAGGGATGACATCAAGGTCTTGGAAGAAAACAAAGTAGATGCAGTCCTCATCGGTGAGGCTCTCATGAGATCAGCCGATAAGAAGGCTTATCTGAACAAACTGAAGTATGACTGATACGAAGATAAAGTTTTGCGGCTTAAGACGCGAAGAAGACGTTAAGTTTGCGGCATCACTTGATGCCGGCTTCATGGGCTTCATCTTGTCTGAAAGATTCAGGCGTTATGTTAAGCCTGAAGACGTTGCATCATTCCGGAAGTTCGTGCCTGCAAACACAAAGACCGTAGGCGTTTTCGTTGATGAGCCCGAAGAGTATGTCATCGGCTGCGCGAAGACTGCAAAGCTTGACATGATCCAGCTCCACGGCAATGAAGATGACGGCTACATCACTGCCATAAAAAAAAAGACAGGACTTCCTGTAATAAAAATGGTCAAGCCCGTCTCTGAAAGTGATATAATAGCGGCTCGGCACTGTGTTGCCGATCTCATACTGCTCGATTCGGGCACCGGCACGGGAAAGGTTTTCGACTGGTCGCTCATCAGGGATCTGGACAGGGATTACATCCTGGCAGGCGGACTGACACCGGATAATGTCGGTGACGCTGTTGAAAGACTGAAACCTTTCGCAGTCGATGTCAGTTCAGGAGTCGAGACAGAGGGAATAAAAGACTTTTCGAAAATGAAGGCATTTGCCTCGGAGGTAAGAAAGATATGACAAATCCTAACGGTAGGTTCGGAATTCACGGCGGACAGTATATGCCCGAGACATTGATGAATGCCGTTATCGAGCTTGAGGAAGCATATAACCACTATAAGAACGACCCGGAGTTCAATAAGGAACTGACCGCGCTCTTCAATAACTATGCAGGACGTCCGAGCCTTCTCTACTACGCAGAGAAAATGACCAAAGACCTCGGCGGCGCAAAAGTATACCTCAAGAGAGAAGACTTAAACCACACGGGTTCACATAAGATCAACAACGTTTTGGGCCAGGCTCTTCTTGCCAAGAAGATGGGCAAGACACGTCTCATCGCCGAAACAGGCGCAGGCCAGCACGGCGTTGCAACTGCAACTGCAGCAGCTCTTCTCGGCATGGAGTGCGTCGTTTTCATGGGCGAGAAAGACACAAAGCGTCAGGCCCTGAACGTATACAGAATGAGGCTTCTCGGTTCTAAGGTAATTCCCGTTAAGAGCGGAACCGCAACACTTAAGGATGCCGTATCCGAAGCGATGCGTGAATGGACTTCCAGGATCGACGATACGCATTACTGCTTAGGTTCCGTCATGGGACCTCACCCCTTCCCCACCATCGTAAGGGATTTCCAGGCAGTCATCTCACGTGAGATTAAGCAGCAGATGATGGAAGCTGAAGGACGCCTGCCTGACGTCGTCATGGCATGCTGCGGCGGCGGATCCAACGCCATCGGTTCCTTCTATCACTTCATCGAAGACAAAGACGTACGCCTCATCGGCTGCGAAGCCGCAGGCAGGGGAATCGATACGTTCGAGACAGCTGCGACCATCAACACCGGCAGAGTCGGCATCTTCCACGGCATGAAGTCTTATTTCTGCCAGGACGAGTTCGGCCAGATCGCTCCCGTTTATTCGATCTCCGCAGGTCTCGACTATCCGGGTATCGGCCCCGAGCACGCATATCTCCACGACATCGGCAGAGCCGAATACGTTGCCGTCACGGACGACGAAGCAGTCAATGCTTTCGAGTATCTGTCATGCACCGAAGGAATCATTCCCGCGATCGAATCTGCTCACGCAGTAGCGCACGCGCTCAAGATCGTTCCTGAAATGTCCAAGGACAAGACCGTGGTAATAACGATCTCCGGCAGAGGCGACAAGGACTGTGCGGCCATCGCAAGATACAGAGGAGAAGATATCAATGAGTAACATAGCTAAAGCATTTGAAAACGGTAAGGCTTTCATTCCTTTCATCACATGCGGAGACCCTGATCTTGAGACAACGGTCAAGGTCGTAAAAGAAGCAGTAAGAGCAGGCGCAGACCTGATCGAGCTCGGTATCCCCTTCTCCGATCCCACGGCTGAAGGCCCCGTCATCCAGGCTGCAAGCGCCAGGGCTTTGAAGGCAGGAACAACCACTGACAAGATCTTCGACATGGTCGCAAAGCTCCGTGAAGAAGTAACGGTCCCGCTCACTTTCATGACTTACGCAAATGTCGTTTTCTCATACGGCGCTGAGCGTTTCATCTCACGCTGCAAAGAAATCGGGATCGTCGGTCTCGTCCTCCCTGACATTCCTTACGAAGAAAAAGAGGAATTCCTTCCTTACACAAAGAAGTACGGCGTTGATCTGGTAAGCCTTATCGCGCCCACATCAGAGGACCGCATCTCCATGATCGCATCCGAAGCAGAAGGCTACATCTACATCGTTTCAAGCCTCGGAGTTACAGGCGTCAGGAGCAACATTACCACTGACATCGCAAGCCTTACTTCAAAGGTTAAGGCAGCATCACATGTCCCCTGCGCCATCGGGTTCGGAATATCCACGCCCGAGCAGGCAAAGACGATGGCGCAATATGCGGACGGTGTTATAGTAGGTTCGGCGATCGTTAAGATAATCGCGGAATACGGCAAGGATGCTCCTTCTCATGTATATGAATACGTGAAGTCAATGAAGGACGCCATCAGGTAAGGATCCAATGGATACGAAGTCGTCACTCATCGAGCGTTTTCTGAGATATGTGAGGATCGATACGCAGTCGGATGAAGAGTCCGGCAAGCATCCTTCCACGGACAAGCAGCGTGACCTCGCTGATCTTCTGGTCATGGAATTAAAAGATCTTGGACTCGATGTTGATTACGACGAGCAAAACTGCTACGTATATGCATATCTGCCTCCGAAGGGATCTGCGACCGACCTGGGATTCATTGCCCATCTGGACACTTCACCTGCCGTATCAGGTAAGCACGTAAAGCCTCACATCATCCGCAATTTCGATGGCTTCGACGACATATTGGATCCGGACGAATTCCCCGAACTCAAAGAACATCTCGGAGAGACGCTCATCAGGACTGACGGAACTACTCTTCTCGGCGCTGATGACAAAGCAGGCATTGCCCTGATAATGGAGATGCTCTACTTCTTCAGGACCAATCCGGAGACACCTCACCACGGTATCGCTGTCGCTTTCACGCCCGATGAGGAGATCGGTGAAGGAACGCTCAATTTCGACCTTTCAAGATTCCATGCAAAGCAGGCCTACACCGTTGACGGCGGCAAGTTCGGAATACTCGAATACGAGTGCTTCAACGCAGCAATGGCAACGGTTGAGATCAAAGGCAAGAGCGTTCATACGGGAAGTGCAAAAGGCATAATGATAAACGCATCACTTGTCGCAAACGAATTCATCAATCTCATGCCTGAAGACGAGACACCCGAGACCACGGAAGGCTATGAAGGATTCTATTATCTGGACAGCATCCGCTCCGAATGCGAGTACGCAAGAATGCAGTTCCTCATAAGGGATCACAATCTCGAAAAATTCGATGCGCGAAAAGAATTCATGAGGGATGCCGCATTTACGATCAACGAACGCTACAAAGCTGACATCTGTCAGATAACGATCGAAGATCAGTATCCGAACATGGCCATGTATCTCAAAGACCACATGGACCTCGTAGAACGCGCTCAGAAGGCCGTCAGTCACGCAGGCGGCATTCCTGTCACCGAACCCGTAAGAGGCGGCACAGACGGCGCCATATTGAGTTCTAAGGGGCTCCCCTGTCCCAACCTTTCCACAGGCGGATACAATTATCACAGCCGCTATGAATATGCGTCTGTCGAAGAGATGGAAAAATCACTTAAGGTACTGATCTATCTGGCGCAGCCTGATAACTAAAACGACGCTTTCCGTTATCCGATCCCGATGCCGTGTAAGTAATTAAGGATCAGATCATTTGCAGGATTAAAATCACATTCAATGACCTTGCCGTCTTTCATCTTGAACCTAACGCCGTCAGCATAGATCGACACACTCTTGATGTCACGGTAATTGATACGGCTCTTCCCATCCAGCATGCTGCAGTAAAGCGCATCTTTGGTAAACAATATTCCTTTGGGCGTTTTGATTATCTTTCCGGTCCTGTCATCTATCGCAAATACGTCTTTAGGCGATGCACCGGAAGCATATTTGGCTATCGCTTTTAAAACTTCAGGATCTGACGGTTCGCAAAACTTCAGGTTACGGTAATCAAGTTTATTGCGGATGATCAGCAGTTTGGACTTAAGTTCTTCAACTGAATAAGTCTTAACGACAGGCTTAGGAACAGGCTTGATCACAGGCTTTGCGGCCGGTACGGCTGGCTTGGATCTGAACGTCAATACTCCGGAAGTATTCACCTTGTTTAATCTGGATATTTTTTTCAAGATCCTGAGAGTATCCGGATGCTCTTTTCCCAAGACTCTGCACTTTATCTCATAACACTTTCCGAATAATTCACCTGCCTTTTTGACATTACCGAGACAGGCATGGGCATCGGCAAGCGTCTCAAGCGCATTGAGAGTCGTGTCAGGGCGTTCTTCTCCAAGATTCTTACACATCAGTCCATAGCACTTTTCACTCAGCTGTAAAGCTTTCTGATAATCACCCTTCTTTAAATATAAAATCGCAAGATTACAAAGTGATCTGAGAGTATCTATGTGTATTTCGCCAAAGACTCTATGCCTGATCTCATAACACTTGCTCTGAAGCTCAAACGATTTATCTATGTCACCGAAATGCATATAAGCTATTGCAAGATTATTAAGAGAGGCAAGCGTTCTGATATTCTCTTCTCCCATGGTCCCAGCTTTGATCTCATAACATTTTTCGTTTAATTCAAGAGCTTTCTTTACCTCTCCGAGCTCCATATAGGCAATTGCAAGATTGCTCAATGAACTAAGGGTTGCCTGATCCTTCTCGCCAAATTTTCTGCAACGGGCCTCATAACATTTTTCCTGCAGTTCGACGGATGTTTTATAATCACCGTTAATACCTTGAGCGACGGCAAGTTCATCCAATGCCGTGAGTGTGTGAGGATTATCTTCACCATATTTGACAGCGCAGTTCTCATATTGCTTTTTAGCCCAATACAAAGCCTTTTTGTAATCGAACTTAACGGTATCGCCATCCAAGTACATCTGATGTATCTTTTCGATTGCTTCCCATAATCCTGCTTCAGCAGCCTTGGTTATGAGCTTTACGCCCCTTTCCTTATCGATCTCAACATCAATGCCCTTAAGATATGCAAGTCCTATAAGATAGTTATGTCTTGGATCATCATTATTCTCGGAAGTGGCTATTCCCGCCAAAGCAGATAAGATCCTGTTGTTAAACGCGTCAATGTCAACCAGGTCGGAGCATCCCGGAATGCCCGGGAAACAACGGCCGAGCGTTCTTTTATCAGTTAATTCCATCTCAATGGGAATTATCCTTTTATCGAGTTTTACTGCCTTAGGATATTCCTCGCGGATCACGAAATTCGGTGCGCCGTTTGCATCGTTTTCCAAAATGCGCGGAGTCACCAAAAGCGCGAATAATTCACTGCCCTTCAGATATTTATCAATGTTCTCCCTATAGCTGACACCCGGAGTGAGAAACTCATCAAACCATATCGCGACATCTTCGCATTCATCGATCTGATGGATCAGCTTCATCAATTCGTTGGCGTATTTTCTGTCTGTCTTTCTGTAGCTCAAGAAAATGTAAGCATCGAATTCGTTGCGGATCTTCTGTACCATTTCATCGCTGAGGAGCTCTGAATCAAGATACTTTTTCAGTTTGTCCTTATAGTCGATCGCCGACAGATCGGTGCTGTTCGGGTTCAGGTATTGAAGCTCGCCGAAGTTATCCGGCCTCTTATAGTAATCATAAGCTTCAGACTCCATCATGAGCGGCAGCACCGGAATATTCTTTTCCTGCGCAAATCTGTAATCGAAATCCAATGCCCTGTTATGCGTGGTCAAAAGATCAAGTGTTACCGGTATGACGAACAGGCTCATACGTTCAAGGTCGATGTACGTATTCTCATCGAAATCAAAACTGCCCATGTCCTTCCTGTAAAAGATGACACAGTCGTTAACGTCTAGGATATCATTGCATATCTGATCAAAGCATCTCTCAAAGTCATTGGGATGGCATGTGAAATAGACTTTGGATTTGTTTTCTGGACTGGAGTTGCCACGCGTTCTGTACGAAAAAACGTTATCCATGATTCTTACCCGCCAAAACTCATTTCTTAATTTAGTATTTTATTCGTTATAACCGTACACTTCAATTGCAGGCATCATTCCGGCCGTATCTATACATTGCACATACTCTTTATCCGTTATTTGCTTCTTTGTATGTGATAGAATTAGGTAATTCAAATTCAGGAAGTAAGAAACGCTTAGTATGAGTCAGATCAAATTCGTAAAGGTTGCATATGTCCACGACTGGTTATACGCCAACCGCGACAGAAGAGAAGTTGATGTCGCTGTTGATCTCGGTTGGGACGTTACGGTCGTCAAGCCTGACACAGGCGTTGATGATAAGCCTGAGAAGTACAAGCTCCTAAAGATGACCACAAGACCTCACAAGCGTTATCCCAAGAAGCTCAACCAGATCTCCGCAGGCTTCAGATGGGCTAAAGAGATCGCGAAACTTAAGCCCGACATAATCAGCGGCCACAACCTCACCGGCATGTATATCGCGATGCTTTCCAACAAGTACAGGAAAGATAAAAAGAAGGCCCGTCTCGTCTACGATGCGCACGAATATCTGATGGGTCAGCTCGTCAAGGCAAATGCCCTTAAACGCAAGTTCAGCGGCGCTGTTGAAAAGTATGTGATAAAGCATTCTGATCTTCCGATGTTCGTAAACGATTCTATCTGCGACGCCGTCAAGAAGGACTATAAGTTAAGTGAAAGGCCTCTTTGCGTCAGGAATTTTCCAAAGCTTGCACCCGATGTATCCGTTGAGGAAAAGGCTGCCGCAAGAAAAGAACTGGAAGACCTTTTCGAAAACAAGGGCGAGAAGACCATCGTAATGTTTCACGGCCAATTCCGTTCCGGCTGCAGCATCGAAAAGCTCATAAAGGCAGCTGAAGCAATTCCTTCCATGTATCTGGTAATGCTCGGTTATGCAGTGAATCAGGATTACTACGAGAACATGATCAAGTCCTCATCCGCAAGCGACAGGATCGCGATCCACGGAGCTGTCCCTCAAAAGGAGCTCTGGAAATACATTGCAGCCGCTGACATCGAGGCGGTAATTATCGAGAACAAGAACGCAAGCTACTACTATTCCCTGCCCAACAAGCTTCTTGAGAGCATTCAGGGATTAACGCCCGTGATCGGTTCGGTCTATCCCGAGATCAAAGCAATAATCGAAAAATACAAGGTCGGGATAACCTGCATCCCGGAAGATCAGGAATCCATTAACAAGTCCATAAAGCACATGATAGAAAACCGCGGATTCTTAGCTGAATGCAGCGCAAACTGCGTCGCGGCAAAACAGGAACTGTGCTGGGAGCGCGAGAGCAAAACGCTCGCTGAAGCTTTCAGAAAACTTGAAAGCTAAGATCAGACTAACCTTCCGTTCTCAAGCTTGAAAACACGTCTGCAATCGGGGCACTTGAGGTCCTCCGACAGCACCTGTCCGCACTCGCAGACCCATCCGATCTGCTTTGCAGGAACACCTGCCATAAGGGCATGGGGAATGACGTTCTTGGTTACGACGGCGCCCGCGGCGATCGTAGCATATTCGCCGATGTCGTGATTGCAGACGATCGTGGCATTTGCTCCGATAGTAGCATCGTGATGAACGACGGTCTTCTTATAACCTGCACTTCCCTTAGGGTATCTCGCTCTCGGTGTAAGGTCATTGGTAAAGACGCATGAGGGACCGCAGAATACGCAGTCTTCAAGGGTTACGCCCTCATATACGGAAACGTTGTTCTGGATCTTTACGCCGTTTCCGATCTTTACGTCTTTGGAGATGTTGACGTTCTGTCCGAGAGAACAGTTCTCGCCGATCTCAGCACCTGACTGGATGTGGCAGAAATGCCATATCTTTGTGCCTTTGCCGATGGTTACATTGTTATCGACGTAAGAAGATTCGTGAACAAAAAACTCTTTGTTATCCATATGCATCTCATTTCGGGGCTTTAGCGGTTCTGTATGCGGAAAGCAAAGGCGTGGTTACCACCTTCGGCTTAACGTTGACACCGGGAGCCGTGGTTACCTTGAAAGTAAACGTAACGGTCTTGCCGGCTTTTATCCAGAACAGGTCTTTGTTGTAGTAGAGCTTGAGGTTCTGGTATGACCCGGAGACAAAATTCAGTCTGGAGTTGTTCTTGAAGCTCGAGATCTTTCCGCCCGCAGGAGCGAAGAAATAAACTATCGAACGCATATCAGGGCCGTACTTACTCGTAAGATACGGGTTGCCGCTTCCCTTCTGAACCGAAGTCCTGTCTATGTTGTTCTTGATCTTGACCGTAACGGGATAAGTGACGGAACCGTCCTTGTTTACAGTCTCCTTGCCAAACGTTGTCTTGATGTCGACATAGATTCCGAGCTTGTTTGCGAGCTTGACGTTAAAGAAAATGCCGAGTTCCGGATTATTCTTATCGTAGTTCAAGGAACCTGACAAACCGAGAGCTTTTACCTGTTCCTCTGCCTGCTTGTCAGCCATCCACATCATGAGGATCTTGTCGTCGCCGGCCTTCTTGATGACTTCAAGGAGCTTTAAGATCGTCTTTGCATTCAGGTTGCCCATGACGCCGCCAAGGGTCTTTTTCGCAGCTTCGGCGAAAAGGCCGTTCGCCTTGTCATCAGCCTTTCTTCTGAGCTTGCCGTCTTTGATGGTCTTCTTCGTGTAGTACTGGAAATAGATGTCACGCTGAAGATACTTAACGGCATACTTCTCATTAAGCTTCACGCCGTTGGACAGGGTTATGTTGCCCATGACGGGGATCAGCTTGCTGACTATGACAGGTGTCATGGATATGACGCCGTCAACGTTCTTTTTGCTCTTTTTCTTGTAGCCGTTTGCAATAAGCTCGGCAACCCTCGGGAAATGCGGGTTGACCGTGCAGGCCGTAAGCTTGTCGCCATACCAGTTCTTGGAGAAAAGCTCATTCTCCTTGGAAGTGATCTTGTTTACGCCTTTGTTCTTGAAAGGTATAACGTCCAAAACGGGCTTAAATTCGCCTATGTGAAGGATTCCGCCCTTTATCGTTACGACACCCATGGAAGCCGGGAGACCGCCCGTGGAACGCATTTCAGCGCTGTTCTGGGCTACGAGCAGATATGTCTTGTCCGAACCGTCTCCAAGGAGAACATCGATAAGAGGCACATAGGTGTTGTAGTCGTCCATCAGTGCAAGCGCGCTGTCGAGCTTTGACGTGATCTTTACTGTCTGCTTGGGGTGATCCTTCAAGAGCTTATTAGTCTTGAACATGTCGTTGGCACTGTTAAGATAAGGCTTCACCGCCTCAACGAGGCTTAAGTAATCCCTGATTATCTTTGTATCGATGTCGCCGCCTTCTGTCTTGAGTTTGGAAAGTGGTGACCTTGTCATTACGGCTGCCGCAGGACGGATGACTCCGGTAGAGATCTCCCGTGCAAACTTCATGAGGCTTAAGATATCAGCCTCGTTGTCCTTGGCAAGCTTTCTGTATTTGCTTAATTTGTTCTCAATCTTCTCGATCTTAAAAGGAGGAAGCGTGTTTACTTCTTTGAGGAAATCCTCTGCGAGAGGACAGAGCTCATCGATCGCATCAGCAAAAATGAGGATCTGTGCCGAGAGCTCAGGACCTACCTTGTCCATGGACAGCTCGAGTTTCAGCGAGTTGCCGTTTTCGGTAAGGAATTTGGCAACAGGTCTGATAAAACCATTAGATGCCTTCATGGCAAACTTCAGATATGTCTTGATCTCGGGTTCATTCTCTTTTGCGAGAGTCCTGTATTTGCTGACCTTTGATTCAAGCTTCTCCATCTGGAACGTGGGGAGAGCATTGAAGTCATCCAATACTTTCTCTACTGCCGGGCAAAGCTCATCAATGAGCGCAGCGTATTCATTCAGCGTGTTTCCCAGTTCGGGACTTATCTTTGTGAATGTGGATTTTGAAGGAAGGCCCTTTTCCCTGAGGTGCTTTACGACAGGCTTGATCAGCGTGTTGGAGGCCTCATCCACAACGTCAAGGAATTTGAGCGCAGTCTTTAAGTCTTCACCGTATTTGGGCGCCTTGTCCTGGACGAGCTTCCAGCGCTCCTCGTTGATCGTGGCCCGCATCTCGGCGGACAGGTTGTCTATCTTCTGGACAGAGAGGTTTGCGGCCTCATAATTGCCCTTCTCTATGTGCGTAACGAGAGCCTTAAGTTCAGCCTTGAGATCCTCGGCATCCTTAACGAGGCCCATTCCGCTGTTGTAGTATTCATATGCCTGATAACCAGCAAAACCGAGTCCGCCCAACAGGAGAGCGACCAAAACAAGCACGATGGCCAGTTTTACCGGACTGCGCTTCTTTTCTTTGGCTTTTGTCTTATTTGCATTTTTCATCATCAGATGATCAATCTCCAATATTTATTATTTATATTAGATAACGGCATATTCTAACACCTTGGGATATATCGTTCAACCGAAAAAGGAAGGTATTGCAGGAAGGCCCCGGATCAAAGCTGTTCCATCATCTTCAGATACTTTTTCCCGATCTCGGCATAGTCGTAATCCGAACATATGAGCTGTATTGCCCTGGAAGAAAGCGCTTCTCTTTCCTCAGCGCTCAGGCCCTTTATCTTCATGACGGCCTCTGCGAACTTCTCTTCATCGCCAGTGGGTACAGAGAAATGTCCTGCGTCTTTAACGACGTTATCAACGCTGCTCGCAAGTATCGTGGGAACTCCTGAAGCAAGATAATCGTTGAGCTTGTTCATGCTGAGACCGAAACGGTAGATCGGAATGTCATGCACAGCGCCGATTGCGAGCTTGGCCTTCTGAAGCACTTTGGGGATGAGGGACCTGTCGATCGCATCGAAGAACCTGACACGGTCCAATCCGAGTTCTTTTGCGAGCTTCTGAAGGTTTTCCTTCTCGCCGCCTTCTCCGATCACGGCGAAATAAACATCAGGATCACTGACCTTGGAAATGCCCCTCAACAGGTACTCCAGGCATTCGCATTTCGCGATGCTTCCGACATAGACTCCGCACCAGTGACTGTCCAGATACTGCTCAAGATCCGAAGGCAGTTTCTTATCGCTTTCAAGGCATCTCCTGGCCTCAGAGACGTTGATCCCGTTTGCCATCCAATGGATCTTTTCCCTCGGAACATCTGCGACTTCCATGACGTGTTTCCATGCATAAGGCATTGTCGAAACAATCGCGTCGGCACGCTTATAAGCGCGCTTTTCGATGATGCCGAAAAACGTTACCAGAGGATGATGGGGATTTACACCCTGAACGTCAACAAGTGAAAGCGGCCATATATCCCTGAATTCAACGACGAATTTCGCCTTGAATCTCTTTGCGGTGCTGTAGCCTGCCTCCCATACGAAAGGCGGCGCGGATGATGCTATGATGAAGCTCGGGACGCCCGTATGCCCGGCGATCTTTTTTCTCGCGCGGCGGAACTTCCCGCAGAAATCGATCATGTTAAGGATCCTCTTTCCGCCGTTATTGTAATAAGGCGGTTCAGAGTGGATATAGACATATGTGACTCCGGGAAGGCGCTCTTCAAACCTGATCTTCTCATCGTACATGTACTCACGTTTGCCGTGATGGAAAGAGGATGTGATGACTGCTACGTTATAGCCCTGTTCGGCGAACGACCTGGACAACTCCCAATGTCTCGTTTCCAAGTGGGAGGCATACTGATTGAGGATCCAGATTGTCTTCTTGTCACTGCCCAAATTGCAAACCCTCTGGATCAGGATCTTCCTTCACTGCTTCTCTCGGCATCGTCGTCAGCTTCATCATAACCCATGGCAGTAGTCTGGCCCTGGGCGATGCCCTCCGTGCTTTCGGGAGTAAACAGGATCCTGATGGTGGCAAAACAGATCCTGATGTCTTCGGCAAAACTCGGATGTGCGATATACATAAGGTCCATCTGAAGCTTGTCGTAAGGCGTCGTGTTGTATTTGCCGTAAACCTGCGCATAACCCGTAAGACCTGCCTTGGCCTGAAGCCTCAGCTGGAATTCGGGCATTTCCTTCATGTATTCTTCAGCGATCTCAGGTCTTTCCGGACGGGGTCCGACGACGGAAAGATTGCCTGCCAGGATATCGATCAACTGCGGAAGCTCATCGATCCTGCACTTACGGATAAACCTTCCGACAGGCGTGATCCTGTCATCGTTCGAACCGGTTGAAAGCCTTGCAACGCCGTCCTTTTCGGCATCAACGCGCATGCTCCTGAACTTGTGGATCATGAAGCGCTTGCCGTCTTTTGTGAGACGTTCCTGCTTATAGAAAACAGGTCCCTTGTCCGTTGCCTTGATCGCGATAGCGGTTACGAGGAAAACGGGTGAAAGGACTATCAGTGCGAGAGCTGACGTAAAGATATCGAATGCGCGCTTGACGAAAACATATTCGGGGCTGGGTCTGTACCTGCCGGTCCTCATCATCGGAAGATGGAACAGGTGGACCTGCTGCGCGCTGCTCATGATAACGTCGCCGATCCTGGGGATCATGTAGACCATCTTGTCGTTATAGATGCAGTACTTGAGGATCACGTTCCTGTCATGGCTGTGGACGCCGCTTAAAAAGACAACTTCCATGTCATCCAATACGCTGATGTCATTCAAGCACTCTGTTACAGGTATGGACTTGATCACCTTGAACTTTCTTTCCATGCGGTATTCCTTGATGATCTCTTTCATACCGCGGCGGGTCTCATAGACGATTATCGTTCTCTTCGCAGGGAAAAGATGATAATACGCGAGATTCGCAAACCACGACCAGAGTACCGCGAGCGATAACTGAACCGCGAATGCGGCAAGGAGCGGCAACGGATTCGGGATACGCTTATAGAGAAGGACGGTAACCAGATATAATGCAACATCGGCAATAGTGACTGCGAGAGCCTGGCTGATGGCGGTCTCACTGATCCTGTTGTGGGAGATCATGAAAGCGTCATAAGTCTTGCCGAGATAGAAATACAAAAGAACGTACAATGCGACGAGAACGCAGTTGCCCCAGAAATAGAAAGGCTCGGAAGTCCTGGCGTTATAGTACTTAAACCATACGACCATGATCGGGAATGGTATCAATAAGACGTTGAAGATCTTCAACAGTCTTACGCCGATATCATTTCTATAAGATCTCATCTGTACCTTGCCTTCCCTGTTTTTTCTACGGAAAACCGGGCAGCCCGTTCCGACAGCCGCCGTATATTATATTATAAAAAAAGGAAAAATAAAACTTCAGGCCCTGCTTAAACGGCAGAAGGCTTAATGCCGTTATCCTTGTCGCCGTCCCTGCTCAGGAACGTCATCGGAGGAAGTTCAACTGCTTTTCCATCCTTATCTGCGGCCTTAATGAACAGTGTCATACCCGGATGAGGAGCGTTATCGATCGCCTTAAGGGAAGCATCGTAAAGCTCTGCGACACTGACGGGCTCCATGTATCCTTCGGGCATGAGGACATTGAGCTCATCGCCCTTGTAGAGCTTGTTCTTCTGGATCACTTTGACAAGACCCGTGACAGGGTCAAAAGAATCAACTTCGCCTACGACGAAAGCAGGCTTGTTGTATGTCTTTCCGTAATCTATCTTTGCGTCATCCATCGGAGAATCAAAGAAGAATCCGGTGTCGTAATCCCTGTGAACGACCTTGTCCAGGATCACCAGGTGCCTCGGATCTGCCTTGTAGTTTCCGGGATCCGCGCAGTATGCGTCAACAGCTTCTCTATAGACCTTTGTGGTCGCTGCAGCATAGTATTCGCCCTTGATCCTTCCTTCGATCTTGAGCGAGTTAACGCCGGCTTCTATGAGCTCGGGAATGTGCTCGATCATGCAGAGATCGCGTGAGCCGAAAATGTAAGTTCCCCTGTCATCCTGTTCAACGGGAAGCTCCATGTCAGGACGCTTTTCCTCAACTACGGAATAGCTCCAGCGGCAAGGCTGCGCGCATGCTCCGCCATTTGATCTGCGGCCCGTGAAATAGTTTGAAAGAAGGCATCTGCCGGAATAAGAAACACACATCGCGCCGTGTACAAACGCTTCAAGTTCAAGATCTTGGGGGATGGCTTTTCTGATCGCCTTTATCTGAGCAAGGCTTACTTCTCTTGCGAGGACTATCCTTTTCGCGCCCTGGTCAGCCCAGAACTTGCAAGCTTCGCTGTTGGTAACGGATGCCTGCGTTGAGATGTGGATATCGAGGTTGGGACAAAGCTTCCTTACCTTGGCGAAAATGCCCGGATCGGAAACAAGAACGGCATCAGCGCCTGATTCGTTTCCGACGAATAAAATGGCGTCATCAAGGCCTGCCAGATCATCTTCAGTAGGCATGACGTTCATGGTG
>SVJC01000013.1 GCA_015069215.1 Oscillospiraceae bacterium | reverse complement strand
AGCGAGCTCCAGCTTAGGTATTTTACGAGCTCTGACGAGAAGTCGGATGTCGCCTGAGAAGTCCTTAAGACCGGTGTGCAGTACTGCTTTGCGGCCTCCAATATCTCCTTGTGGACCTTATGGTCACGTGTGACGACGAGCGCCGGGATATTCTTTTCGAAAAGCGAAGAAACGGACTTGAGTCTCTCTTCCGCGGTCAGGTGATCCAGGAAGGCATGCTCCATGTTGCCTATGACCTGGATTCGGTCAGGACCGAAGTGGTCGTAATAACCGGCCAGCTGAAGTCCGGGCCTCGTAACGTCCGCCACGCAGATGCGGCGCTCGTTGATGTCTCCGGAATCGTAAACGATCTCGAGATCGTAAGCTTTTACGATCTCAGACAGAAAAACGCTGGAAAAAGGCATTTATCTAACCTCCATTGATCAAAAACTTACAGTAACCTCGTGGACCTTGCCGTCCTTGACGACAGGCAGGAGCGTACCGCTTGTTTCCTCGCCATCGAGAGTAACCTTTACGCCCTCCATCGTACGGCAGAAGCCCTCAGGCTTGCTGATATGGATGTTATATCCGGTGCCTGCGATCGTGACCTTAACATCGAGCTCCGTGTCATCCTTCCTGAGGAGCGGCTCTACCCTTAAGCCTTCAGCGGTGAATTCAACGCCGAAGCACTGGAAAAGTGAGAGCAGGAGCCATGTTGACGTACCGGAAAGCGTAGGTCCGATGTTCTCGCCTGATTCGCTGTTGTTGTACTGTGTGCACCATCTCGGATTGCCGCAGATGGTGAAAGGTGCCTCAAGAGTCCTGAACGGGCAGATCATGTCGATGATCCAGTAAGCCGTATCGGTAAGACGTCCTGCGAGCTCCTTGTCCTTGACTGTCTTGGCAGCCTTGAGCATTGCAGAGCAGGCCATCATGTTTGCGTGCTTGAAGACTCCGCCGTTCTCACGGTCGCCCGGATAGTAGAGGGCAACGTCGATCTTGGGCGCGATCTGCGGATAGTCGACTGTCGAGCAGAGTCTGAAGCCGTAAGGTGACTTGAGATACTTATCGAGTGAATCGAGCATCGTGGAGATCTGCTCCTCAGTTGCGACTTCTGCAAGGAGTGACCATGAGAAGGAATTGAGGAAGTATGAACCGGGGTGTCCGTCTTCAACTGCAAGGCCGTCGCCTGCAGCGCCGAGGTACTCGAGGTTCGGTTTGTTCGAACGGTTGAAGAGGACTCTGCAGTAGAAGTCGTTCTTCCAGCAGTTGTCCCTGAGCCTTGCTTCAAGAGAAGCGGAGAGGTCCTTCATTTCAGCAGCGAAAGCTGTGTCGCCGATCTTCTCGAACATTGTGGCTGCGCAGTCCGTTGCGACCTTGAGAAGGAATCCGTTCATTACGGACTCTGAATATTCGGAATCGTAAGGAACTTCGCCGTAAGCCTTGCCGCTTGCTGCGAGCTGCTCCTTGTACTGTGCGATCTTTTCCTTGCCGGAAATCGAATCGGGATCGACTCTTAAGCAGTCGTTCCAGTCAGCACGGTCGATGAGCGGGATGCCGTGCTTACCGAGGGAGATCTTTCCGCTGTACAGGAGGATCGCCTTGAGAGTGTCCTTGAGAGGTCTCTTGACGCCCTCATCCGTAGGTTTCTCCTTTGTTCCGGCCATTACGAACTCCTCATCGAGGAATGCGAAATCGCCCGTGAGGCCGAGGTAACGGTCAACAGCCTGAAGGAGCCAGAGTCCGTCGTCAGACCACCAGCCCGGTTCTTTTCCGATCCAGTAGAAGTTGTGGTTTGTGAAGCCTTCCTCGTATACGTTTTCGATCCAGCCTGCGAGCATCTTCTTTACGAAGTCCTCCATGCCCATGCCTGCAAAATAGTACATGGAAGCATAGATGTCCTGGATCTCACGGAAACCGATCTCACGGTAGCCCTTCTGTGTCCAGTCGAGAGATCTCGAGACAAATGTCTGGTAGAAAACCTGGAACGGAAGGTTGTTATTAACGTATGCCTCGAAATCAGCATTTTTGTGTCTGATCTGCATGTAATCCGCATACTTTTTCGTGAAGCTGATGACGTCCTCCAAGTCCTTCGGAAGGTTGGTAGCGCAGGAAATGTAAGCGCAGACTGCCTCCATCTCGGCAACAGGTGTCACGTCAGGGATGAAGCCCTCGTTTACCGCGTCGGAAGACATGCATGTGAGGTTGTCGGCACGTACGGAACCGCCGGCCTTGACCGTGAAAGGTACGGACAGTGCAAAGAAGCCCGGGCCCTTTCTTGAAGGTCTGCATGCGAGAGGATCGATGAACTCAGGGTGCTCTAACGAGCCTGCACCGACGAAATCGCCGTATCTTGCAGCATACTGGTCAGGGAAAACGTTGCCGTCATCCGTGTGAACGACCAGTTCGTTGAATCTGATGTCGCCCTTTCTGTATTTTGCATTGGGGTTGAAAGAGATCGCCCTGATCTCATCGTTTTCGTTGAAGAAGACTTCAGACTGCGTAACAACTGTCGTGAAGATAACGTCCTCTGAAAGAGCGTGGGTCTCTGCCGTACCGAACATTCCGGTATAAACAAGTCTTAAGTTCCTGGCAGACGTCCCCTTGTTGACGATGTCGATCATCTGGGCTTCAGCTGCAAGAGGCATTCCCTCGTGCTGGGGAACGATGAAGATCGTACGCTTGACCTCAAGTCCGCCGCCCAACTCATAGCTGATGATGGTCCTGTTCTGTGAATGGATCGTCCTGACCTTCTTGACTCCTTCTGCCTTGGCAGCGCCGGACCAGAAGATCTGCTTTCCGTTCTCGGTCAGATAGAACTGTCTGTTTGCGGGGAAACCGTTCTCGTCAGGAAGGTAATCCCATCTTGTTGCGAGAACCTGCTTGTCAGCATGGGATCTGAAAGAGCCGCCGCCCATCCTGTCGATGGCACTCTTCGGAGTGGACTGGAGAGGTCGGTCAAATCCGATACGGTTGCCGATGAGCATGTTTGTATAGTAATGAGGTCCGGGTGAAGGTGTAGCGGGATCACAGATAAGCTCGCCGTTGGAATCGAGCTTTCCGCCCCATTCTTCAGAAGCGTTGATGGCGGATCTTACTGTATCCAGGAGAGATTCTGAAAAATCAGCCTGTGTTACGGTGCCGTCTTTCTCGACGAAAGGAGTAACCTTCTCACTGCCGTTGACGAACAAGACGCTGTATCCGTTTGATGCACATTCTGACAGCTTGGAGAAAACCTCGTTGTCCTCAGCGATCACGCTGATGAGCATGCTGTCAAACTTCAGGCCGCTGACACCGATTACGACCGGAGCCGTGCCGAATCTGACGTACTGTGCGGATATGCCGCCGCCAACGCCTGCTTCACGGAATTTATCCCTTAAAAGCTGTGCTGCAGTGCACTTTTCCTGTCTTGCTCTCTCGCTTCTGTATCCCATAATGACGACCTCCAAGTGGGGATTATTCATAGCTTATGATTATATCAAGAAAAACCCGCGTTCAAAAGTGAACGCGGGTCTTTTAACTGATTATTTACGTAAATATCCGCAAACGGATATCTGTCTCTCAGCCGAGAACTACCTCGACCTTGTGAGTCTTGCCGTCGCCTGCAACGGGGATGATGCAGCCGGAGATCTCAGCGCCGTCAACGGTAAGCTTCTTGACGCCCTTGTTTACGTGATCAGGGTTCTTGACCTCGATCTCATAAACGTCGCCTCTGAACTTACGCTCAGCCTTGAAGCCGTCCCATGCGGAAGGGATCGAAGGATCGATGGAAAGTCCGTCGAACTCAGGCTTAACGCCGAGAATGTACTGGGAGATGGCAACCATGTTCCATGCAGCAGTACCGGTGAGCCAGGAGTTCTTGCCCTGACCGAAGTTCTTGGCATCCTTACCGCCGATCATCTGACCGTAAACGTAAGGCTCTGTCTTGTGGATATCGGATGTCTCTTCGGTGAATGCGGGAGCGATCTTCGAATAGTACTCGAAAGCCTTGTCTCCTCTTCCCGCATAAGCCTCGGCGCAGATGATCCACGCGTTGTTGTGTGTGAAGATACCTGCGTTCTCCTTGTATCCGCCCGGATATGTTGAGATCTCACCGTACTGGATGTAGTACTTGGTGAAAGCAGGGTTGTTGAGAACGAGACCGAACTCGCAGTTGAGATACTTGTCGATGGAATTGAGTGTCTTGATGTCAGCTCCGACGTCCTTACCGATCTCGGACATGACTGCGAAGCCCTGAGGTTCGATGAAGATCTTACCTTCCTCACACTCGTGGGAACCCATCTTCTCGCCGTTTGCGTCGTAAGCTCTGAGGAACCACTCGCCGTCGAATGCGGATTCCATAGTGTTCTTCTTCATCTTGTCGATCTCGGCCTGAGCCTTTGCAGCTTCCTCAGTCTTTCCGAGATGCTCGAGGATGCCTACATATGCAGGGCCTGTGTATGTGAAGAGAGCAGCGACGAATACGGACTCTGCGATCTTGGAGTAGCCGCCTTCAGCCTTGAACTTCGGGTTGGTGTATGTCTGGAAGGACTCACCCGGAGTATCCGAGAAGCATGAAAGGTTGATGCAGTCGTTCCAGTCGGCACGCATTGCAAGAGGCAGTCCGTGAGGTCCGAGGTTATTGACGATGTGATAGAAGGAAACGTTGAGGTGCTCGAGCATCGTGTGCTTGCCTTCCGGATCGTCATCGAAAGGAACGTTTGCATCGAGGATTCCCCAGTCGCCTGTTTCCTTGATGTAAGCAGCAACGGAAAGGATCATCCAGAGCGGGTCATCGGAGAAGTCACCGCCGATGTCAGCGTTGCCCTTCTTGGTAAGAGGCTGGTACTGGTGATAGCATCCGCCGTCTGAAAGCTGAGTTGAAGCGATGTCGATGAGTCTTGCCCTTGCACGGTCCGGGATCTGGTGAACAAATCCGAGGATATCCTGGTTGGAATCTCTGAAGCCCATTCCACGGCCGATTCCGGATTCGAAATAGGAAGCTGAACGTGAAAGGTTGAATGTGACCATGCACTGATACTGGTTCCAGATGTTGACCATGCGGTTGACCTTGTCATCAGGCGTATCGACCTTGTAGATCGAAAGGAGGCTGTCCCATGTTGCACGGAGCTCGTCAAGTCCTGCAGCAACCTTTTCAGGTGTGTTGTACTTGTCGATCATGGCATAAGCCTTCTCCTTGTTGAGGACCCACTTCTCTCTTGTGAGGAGACCCTCAGGCTTCTCGGAAGCAAACTTCTTGTCCTGAGGATTCTCAGCATAGCCGAGGATGTAAATGAGGGTCTTGGACTCGCCCGGAGCGAGAGTGATCTTCTTGTAGTGTGAAGCGATCGGAGACCAGCCGTCAGCGAAGGAATTGGAAGCCTTGCCTGCCTTTACTGTCTCAGGGTTGTCCCAGCCGTTGTAGATGCTTCCGAGGAAAGCGTCACGGTCTGTGTCGTAACCGTCGATGGAATCATTAACAGTATAGAAAGCGTAGTGATTACGTCTGTCCCTGTATTCAGTTACGTGATAGATCGTAGAACCTTCGATCTCGACGCGGCCTGTTGAGAAGTTTCTCTGGAAGTTCGTGCAGTCATCCTGAGCATCCCAAAGGCACCATTCAGCCATGGAGAAGATAGAGAAATCCTTAGCTTCGCTGCCTTCGTTTGTGAGGACGACCTGCTGGACCTCTCCGTCGTAGTTCTGGGGAACGAAGAAAGTAACTTCAGCCTTGAGGCCGTTCTTCTTACCCTTGATGATGGTGTAGCCCATACCGTGGCGGCACTCATACTCGTCGAGGTCTGTCTTGACCGGAGACCAGCCGGGGTTCCATACAGTACCGTTGTCGTTGATGTAGAAATAACGTCCGCCCATATCAAGAGGTACATTATTATAACGGTAACGGGTAATTCTCCTGAGTCTTGCGTCCATGTAGAAACTGTAGCCGCCGGCCGTGTTGGAGATCAGAGAGAAGAAGCCCTGATTTCCCAGATAGTTGATCCAGGGATAAGGTGTTTTCGGCGTCTCGATCACGTATTCACGTGCCGCATCATCAAAGTGTCCAAATTTCATTTTGGCTGCCTCCGTGTTCATTGGTTTATTTGTCGGAAAGTATTTACAATTTTATCCTATTCTCAGGCAAAAAGGTACTAATTATTCCTTGATAATCTTCTTCTCTATCAAGAGCTCCCTGAACATTGCTTTTGCGTCATTAACGGTCTTGATCCCGCCTTCCGAATAGACTGTCACGATGCGCGAAAAGATGTTTTCTATGACCGTATCGTCACCGCCGGTCTTGCCGACATCGATCTTTTCAGCCACAGGGCCCAGGACGGCATACGGGTTTTGTCCGCCAAGCCACGTGAATTCGTAACGTTCGTCAGAAGCCGCTGCATTTATTACGGTCCTGGAATTGACAAAATCAATCTTGCCGCCGGCCAGCATATCCCTTAAATTGCCCTGGTCGCAGCAGACCGCCTGCATTATGTCCGCGCAGGATCTTCTCATGTCACATGAGGAGGACACCATTATCCATGTGCCGCCCGAAGAATAAGCGCCGGGAGCAGCCACCATGCCCCAGTCTCCCGAGGTGGGGTTGGCCTTGGAAGCGGCAGTCGGATCAAGGGCGAGATCCCCGGATCTGGCCAGAGACAGAGGTCCCCAGTATGAAAGGACGGTCTTGTTCCTCATTCCGGCCTTCCACTCATCAGAGCCATTAGCGTAGCCAAACGCAAGCTTCTCGGTGCTTACGGTCCTGGCAAACCCGAGATACGCCTCGGCAGTGGAATCGACATTTAGCTTTCCGTCGATCTTCCACGAAGTGCTTCGGCTGCTCATATAGCTTTTGAAAAGCTCTTCGGTTCCCGCGATTATCCTGGCATTGCCGTCTGAATCCCTGCTTATCTTACGTGCGGACGTAAGGAATGTTGCCCAGGACGAGAAGCTGTTTGAGACCTGAGAGGGTTCTGAAAACCCCAGATACTGCTGTGCAACGCTTTTCTGGTAGAAAACCGCCGAAGGAGCCATTTCCCAGGCCAGTCCCTTGATATTGCCGCTGCTGTCGCAGGCCATCCTCAATGTATAGTCGTACATGTCAGAGCAGGCTTTATTGGTGATCCCGATGGTGTTTATGGACAGCGTCCGGTCGGTATCAGCATAAGATCTGACAGAGTCACCGTCACAAACAAACATGTCGGGAGCCTCGCCGGATTCAAGTGCCGCACCCAGGCGAAAATTGTATTCCTCACGGGGGATCACTACATATTCATAATCCTTGACGGGTGAATAAGCATCCAAAAGAGTCCTGAGATCATCGTTATAGCTCCAGATCACAAGCTTTCCGTTCTCGCGATCCTTCACTTCCGTTACCGGGTTTTCCGCATAGGAACCCGTTCCCGATTCGCGGACGGATGACTCGGTCGCCACCGTGACCTTTTCGGATGCAGCTAAAGTTGCGGAAGTTCCGGCGGTCTCCTGTCCCGGAACCGTTGAGACAGGAGCAGACGAGCAGCCGGCAGCGCCGGCAGCCATCACCAGTGACAGCACTAAAGCGGTGATCTTGCCCGTCTTCATGTGACTGTCCGCCCGTTACTGAGCGTTCTCGTTTTTCTCGCTTGTGCCGAAGATTATCTTGCCGTAGCGGTTCAGGAACTGAGCGTACTCGTTCATGTCGCCGGTCGTGTGGATCCTCTTTCCGCCATAAGTACCGTAGATCTCGATCGTAGCCGTCTGAGCGCCGGGCTGCTGTGCCGCAACGTACAGATCCGTTATGCCGGATGCGCTGCTGACGGGCTCATTCTTTGCAAGCTTGAGCCTGAGGGCATTCTGGAGTCCTGCCCAGTCTTCAGCAATCGATGCGAGATTGATGTACTGGCCGGTAAGCATGTCAAAGCTTGCGCACTCCTCGCTGCTGGCGAGAACTGCCTTGCCTGCCGTTACCTTGTAGCTCATTATGACTGAAAGGATCCTCTTGTTATAAGAGTAATCGTAATTGACCTCAACATTGTAGACCGTATCAACGGCACCGGAGAGGTTGTAAGAAGCCTTGGCTTCGCCTGAATATCTTGAGTAAAGGCCTGCTGCTTCCTGATAGAAGCTGTCAAGGATCAGGTTGATGGCTTCAGAGACATTCTCGCTTCCGGTGTTGCTTACAACAAGTCTCTTTCCGGAAAAGGCTGCGAGGGTATTCTCTCCTGCCTCGACCTTCTCGGAGAACTCTTCAGCGTTAACAGCGAAATTCTCACTCAGGTTTGTTGATCTGAGATATGAGAAATCAACTCTCTCGTTTACGGGATGAGGAGTAGGCGTAGGTGTGGGCGTTGCGGAAGGATCAGTTCCGGCAACTGTTGTTTCAGATGTCTCAGAGGACTCTGAAGTCTCGGATGTTTCCGAAGACTCTGACGTTGCTGAAGACTCAGAAGTCTCAGATGTCTCAGATGTCTCAGATGTTTCAGACTCGGTCGTCTCGGAAGACTCTTCGGATGTCTCGCTCGTCTCAGAAGTTGTCTCTGAAGTCTCCTTTGATTCCGATGTCTCGGTAACGGAAGTTGTCGTCTCCTCAGAGCCGGGCGTTGCAGGCGTCTGGTTATAAGAGTAATTGATGGCTTTCCCGAGGTCATTCAAGCCTTCGGTCAATGCCTCATAGTCAATGCTGCAGGCTGTCAGGAGCGAGACAAGCATGGCTAATACGATCGTAACTGCTACGAACTGGCTTTGTCTTCTTCTTTTAAACTTGATCCGCATATTTTATCCCTCCGGTATTCCAGATTCTAAATTCCATAGTACAACAATTAATTATAACATTTTAAATCAAATTCAAGGCGGACAATGCAAGATTATGAGAGCCTTATAGCGTCTTTTTTGACTGCAGCCGAAAAGACCATTCCGGTAACGGAAGTGTTTCTTCTCAAGATGACGTCTCCGCCCTCACTTGCCAGGAAACAGGCTGCCGTAGCGGTATCGTTTATCTTTTCGGGCGCAAAGGTCATCCTAAGGGGCGGCTTGGCACAGGAAAGCTCCGCGCTCTCGTAAGATGCGATCTGCGCACCGAATTCCTCAGCCACTCTTTTGACCATGTCGTTTTCCCTTGTCGTGTAAGGAACTGCAACGGTACAGACGGAAAGCGGCTCGATCATGTGATTTTCGAGAGATTGCCTTATTCCCTCCGCCGCATATTCGGGATCCGTCCTGGTCCTCTGTTCAAGTCCGATGCTCACGATCTTCGGAGTAAGTCCAAGAACGCCTGAATCCGCTATGCCTTCAAGTTTGGAGCAGGTTATGAAGACATCCGTCACCGAACCTGCCTTCTGGGCTTCAAGACGTGAACGGTAGTACTGCTTGATGAATTCATCCTTCAGATCCGAGGGATACTTCCTGAGATCGTAGAGCATGGGGTCAAGGATCGGATCTCCGTAAGCCATCCTCAGATCGGTGAATATCCTTACGGGAAGGCCCTTTACGAGCCTTTCTTCAACCTTCTTCAACAGTTCGGGGTTGCTGACAGCCATGCCGTATCTTGCAGCCACATCGGCAAGGCTTCCTCCGATGTCGGCATTCCCGCCAAAATCAGTAAAGCACTTTGGCCCGAGTTCTTTCTTTATCGCCTCGTAGATCTCGAAACAATAAGCAGACTCGCTTACTCCGCCTTTTCTTATGACCGCCGCAAAAGAACCGTCTGCGGAAACGGCAATGACCGGGAGCCTTCTCATGGATTCGGGGATCATCTCCTGGGAGATCCTTACGGCCGCCTCAAGGGGAAGCAGCATTACGATCGCGGTATCGCCCGTCATCTCAGGGATCACAGGGCCTCCGCTAAGGAAATCATCACCATCGATCCATCTGCCTCCGATGCTGCCGATCAGCTTTCCGCCGGTCTTTTTCGCATTCTCGGATCTGCCGTAGCAAAGAAGATACATATGTTGTCCTCCGTTTTTCAGAGTGATACAGCGTGTGAGCGGACTTCCGCACAAGCTGCACCAGAGTGGTATTGCTTTGTGAGCGTCTTCCGCAGGCGCTTCAGCGCCGAGGACTAAGCGAGCAAAACAATACCACTCTGACTTTACCACAACACCGCCCTAATGTTACATTATTTGATATTCATTAAAGGACGGACGATGCATATGAAGATAGTGATCCTTGACGGCGCGGGTGCAAACCCCGGTGACATTACCTGGGCACCTCTGGAGCGTCTCGGCGAAGTAACCGCTTACGACTACACTGCCAAAGACCAGGTGGTCGAACGCTCAAAAGATGCGGAGATCTGCATCACCAACAAGACCGTATTCGATGCGGATACGCTTCAAAAGCTCCCCGCTCTCAAATACATCGGCGTCCTCGCTACGGGATATAACGTGGTCGACCTTGAAGAGTGCAGAAAACTCGGAATAACGGTCACAAACGTCCCCGAATACGCGACTTACGCGACTGCCCAGATGACAATAGCGCTCCTTTTGGAGCTTGCGAGCCGTCCCGGAATGCACAGCAACGACGTCATGGACGGCGGCTGGTGCAAAAGTCCGCAGTTCAGTTACTTTCTCTCTCCCCTGACAGAGCTTTGGGGAAAGAACATGCTGATCTTCGGTTTCGGCAAGATCGGTCAGAGAGTCGCAGCGATCGCATCTTCACTCGGAATGAACGTATCCGCGGTACCCCATCGTTTCGATTCTGATTCTGCGGTCATCGACGGATATAAGATCCCTTTCACAACATTTGATGAAGGTCTCAAGACAGCCGACGTCATCTCAGTCCACTGCCCTCTCACGAATGAGACCAGGAATCTCATCAACAAAGAGCGTCTTGCCGCCATGAAAAAGGGAGCAATTCTCATCAACTGTGCAAGAGGTCCTGTCGTAGACGAAAAAGCAGTCAGGGAAGCCCTTGATTCCGGCATTCTCGGCGGTTACGGCGCAGATGTCGTCTCCGTTGAGCCGATGCTTCCCGATAATCCGCTCCTGGGCGCTCCCAACTGCGTGATAACTCCCCACATTGCATGGGCTGCAAAAGAGACCAGGGAAAGGCTTATCTATGCAGCTGCCGATAATCTTGAGGCATTCCTTAAGGGAAGTCCCATAAACGTTGTTAATTGACAGAAAAATATCTCCGAATATACCGATGGCATCTTGATACGAATCAAGATGCCATCGACATGGAATAAGGGATAGATTAAGAAAACTGTCGTAAAGAAATAAAAAACTTGACCTCAGTAACTGAGGTCCCCTATTCAATCGCCTCATTACTAGCCAAATTTTAACAAGATGTAAGCGTTAGGTCAAATGATTTTTGTGTCAATTATTTTTATTTCTTTTTGGAAGATTTCAGCTGAACGACAAATCCTGCTGCCGTAAAAGCAACAATTATAAAGCATGCGGTTAGTGCAGGAGTGTCTGTGACCCTCGTTCCGAGGAGGCTGTCCTGAATATAAAGCGCATACGGATTTCCCCTGAAAAGATTCCAAATGTAATTTGCCGACGCCAGAGCTATTACCCTTGCGCCAACAAAAGCCGTGAAAAAGCAGATCGTCCATTTTTGGGCAAAATAGACCACGGCACCCATCACAAGGCCTATGATAAAGCCGGCAATAAGCGCCAGAATCGTCTTGGACAATCCTACGCCGGGGAAAAGAACGCCGTAATCGGTATATACGAAATATGCGCAAAAGAGCGCAGTCACCCCTATCAGGGCCTTCATGTAAAGTGCAAATGCCGTAATGGCAAGTAATACGGCAGGTATCAGCGTGATCAGGATCTTGCCCAGTTCAGAAAGGGAAGTCCCCTGTGACTCGATGAAATTACAGACGAGGGTTCCGCCCGCATATCCGAGTATGCCGCCGGTCACGGCAAGACATAAACGGAAAAGCTTGTATCCGTTAAAACACAAGATCACGCCCAGGATCACGCCTGCGCCTATAAGGATCAGTTGTGCCAAATTTCCAGTATCTCCTTTATCTCTCTAACGGTCTGGGCAGAACATAATCTGACCTTCATCCGGGCCGCTCCGTGTATGCCTTTGACATAGAACGGCATTACGCTGCGGAACTCCCTTACCGCAAACTCTTCCTCACAATAGAGGCATCTTCCCTCAAGCTCTCTTATGAGCATTTCCTTCCGTTCCTGCTCCGTCGGCATGTCAGGAGCCGGCCTTCCTTCGAGGAAAGCCGTAACTTCCTCAAAAATCCATGGATTGCCGCGTGCGGCTCTCCCTATCATGACGCCGTCAGCGCCGGTTTCTTCCATGAGTGACGCGGCAGATCTTCCGTCAGTCACATCGCCGTTAGCAAAAAACGGTATATCATAACCCTTTACCGCGTCTTTCATCAAGGCTATGGCTTTTCTGTCACAGGCACCGGTATACATCTGGGGCCTTGTCCTTCCGTGAACGCAGAGCATGTCGCAGCCCGCGTCAGCAACGGCTTTGGCAAGATCCGGCTTGCCCCTGTCACCGGCATCAAAGCCTATCCTTGTCTTGACGGTAACCGGTATCTTTTTCGGCAGTCCGTTCAATGCATCTTTGCAGGCTCTTACTATGGAAGCCGCCGTCTCAGGCGAGTTCATCAGGGCGCTTCCTGCACCGGTCTTTACGACCTTGGGCACGGGGCACCCCATGTTTATGTCGATGATGTCCACTTGGGAAAGAACGGGATCTTCCATTATCTTTCCGATCGCCACGGTAAAATCATCAGGCTCGGCTCCGAAAAGCTGGATCGCCGTGATTCCCTCTTTTTTCGGGTCGATCCTCAGGTATTGCATGCTCTTTCCGAGGCCGTTATATCTGATCGAACGGGCAGATACCAGTTCCGTGGGAGCATAGGAAGCGCCTTTCTCTTTGCAGATGCCGCGGAACGCGACATGGCTCACCCCCGCCATCGGCGCGAGCGCTACGTTTCCTTTAATGGTGACTCCGCCGATGGTGACAGAATTCATTATTTCTCCCAAATATAAAAAGTTTACGGAAATGATTTTATACCTTTTTTGTCTTGAAATAATTAAAAACAGAGGACAAAATAATACACGTGTAATAAAAGAGGTTTAAAAATATGGATGATTGTCTGGTTTATTTCTTTACCGGTTTCCTTGACAGCGGCAAGACTTCCTGCATCTGTTCATGGCTGACCAACGATAATTTCAAGAACCGCAGATCCGTCGTCATCTGCACCGAAGAGGGCGACGAGGAATATGACGAAGAGCACCTTGGCGGAGTCAAGCCCGTCATCATCAACTGTGAGACTGACGAAGTAACCAAGGAGATGACCTTCGACATAGAGCAGAAGTATTCCCCTGCCGTCGTATTCATCGAGTGGAACGGCACGGTCTCCCCTGCCGAGTTTTTCGACAAGGTCGATGTACCAGACCGCTGGGCCCTTGCCGCAGCCGTCGTCGTGATCGACGCTTCCACATACAGCAATTCCCTCAAGAACATGACAACGTTCTTCGCCGACTATTTCAGATACGGCGATACGGTCATCTTCAACCGCGTTGACCCTGATAACGACAATCTCCCCAAGATGAGAGGTTCCGTCAAGGCAGTCAATCCCGGAATGAGCATCAACTTTGTTTCCAAGACCAACGAGATCGTCAGGATCGAAGACCACCTTCCCTACGACCTCAAGCAGAGCCCCTGCCACATTGCGGCAGACGATTTCGGTCTTTTCTATACGGACTCCATGGACAACCGCAAGCGTTACGAAGGCAAGAAGATAAGCCTCATCGGAGAGGCAGTCCCGATCCCTGAATACCGCGGCAGAGCGTTCGCTTTGGAGCGCCAGGCTTATACCTGCTGCGCGGCAGACCTTCAGCCCATGGGAATCCTTTGCCTTTACCAGATCAAGCCCGGTTTCCCCGCAGGCCAGTGGCTCAAGGTCACCGGAACCGTAAGATATTTCGAAGACAAGACCCCGGACGGACAGAAGGTCGCCGTTCCCTGCCTTCAGGCAGAAGAATACGCGCTCACTTCAAAGCCGGATAACGACGTAATCTATTTTAACTAAGAAAGAGGCGATATATATGACAAAGGTAGACATTTTCTCAGGATTTTTAGGAGCAGGCAAAACAACGCTCATCAAGAAGCTCATTGCTGACGGATACAACGGCGCAAAGCTCGTCCTCATCGAAAACGAATTCGGCCAGATCGGAATTGACGGCGGTTTCCTTAAGGAATCCGGCATCCAGATCACGGAAATGAACTCCGGCTGCATCTGCTGCAGTCTCGTAGGAGATTTCGGAACGGCACTTCAGGAAGTAATCGAGAAGTTCTCACCCGACAGGATCCTCATCGAACCCTCCGGCGTAGGCAAGCTCTCTGACGTTGTCGCTGCAGTTAAGCGCGTTGAGGGCACGGAGATCTGCGGAACAGTTACGGTGATCGACGCTTCAAAGTGCCGCATCTACCTCAAGAACTTCAAGGAGTTCTATGAGAACCAGATCAAGTACGCCGGAACGATCATATTGAGCCGTACGGGCAACATCTCCCAGGAAAAGCTCGACCAGGCCATCGAACTGATCCGCGCTATCAACGATCATTCCCAGATCATCACTACACCCTGGGATGATCTCTCCGGAGTTCAGATCCTCAAGGCTATCGAAGAGCCTCTTACCGCTGCCGACATGGCTGCAGCTCTTCTCGAAGCCGAAAAGCATGAACACGAGCATCACCACCATCATCACGATGAGGACTGTGAGTGCGAAGAGTGCAAGGGACACCATCACCACGACCATGACGACGACGATGATCACGACCATGAGCACCACCATCATCATGATCACGACGCTGACGAGATCTTCGATTCCGTCGGTTTTGAGACATCAAAGCACTTCACAAAGGACGAGATCACAGCTGCCCTTGCATCACTTGATGAGAATGCCAAGTACGGCATGATCCTCCGTTCCAAAGGCATCGTTGCCGGTGAGAACGGCGAGTGGATCCATTTCGATTACGTTCCGGGCGAATCAGAAGTTCGTACCGGCTCATCCGATGTCACGGGCAAGATCGTAGTCATCGGCTCCGAGGTCAAGAAAGACGCCGTAAAGGCACTTTTCGGCATCTGACCATCCGGGGAACGTTCAGAAAAACTATAGAGGGAACAAGGAACGATTAATGGCCAAAAGAGGACTCAGGATAATCGTCGTAGGCGCAGGCAAGGTAGGGGACACCCTTGTCAACCGCCTTGCTGACGAAGGACACAACCTGGTGATCATAGACAAGAACGAAGAGCGTCTTACGCAGCTCGCAAATCTCTGCGACTGCATGTGCATAAGCGGGAACGGTGCAAGCCACGAGGTGCTCGAGGAGGCAGGCATCACAGAGACCGATCTGTTCATTGCAGTTACAGAATCAGACGAGCTCAACCTCCTGTGCTGCACGATCGCAAAGCAGTTCAATAACAAGTTGGCAACCATAGCGCGCGTAAGGAACCCCGATTACATCAGCGAGATCAATTACCTGCGTTCCAAACTCGGCATCGAGATGATAATCAACCCCGAATACGAGGCTGCCGTCGAGGCATCCCGTCTTCTCTTCATCCCTGCCGCGTTATCAGTCAACTCGTTTGCTCACGGCCAGGCGGAACTCGTCAAGATCCAGATACCCGACGGAAATATCCTTGACGGCAAGACGATCGCATATCTGGGCCAGAACATCACCAATGACATACTGATCGCCGGAGTTGAGCGCGGCACGGATTTCACTATCCCTAACGGAAACTTTGAGCTCAAGGCAGGAGACATCATCTCCTATATCAGCACGCGTAAGTCCAACTACAATTTCCTGAAGCTGATCGGATTTAATACGCGTTCCGTAAAGAGTTCGCTGATCGTCGGCGGCGGCACATGCGCCTACTACCTGGCTGACCTTCTCATCAAATCCGGGATTGACGTAACGATCATCGAGAAAGACGGGAACCGCTGCGAGGTCCTGTGCGATCTTCTCCCGAAAGCAACGATACTGAAAGGCGACGGAACAGACGAATCCCTCCTCGAAGAGGCCGGGATCAAAGACGTTGACTCAGTCATCGCTCTCACGGGACTTGACGAAGAGAACATCATGCTCGCTCTGCATACCAAGGCAGTTTCCAACGCAAAGGCCATTACCAAGATCAACAAGATCACATTTACCGAAGCGATCGAAAGCCTGAAGCTCGGAAGTGTTATCTACCCCAAATACATCACTGCAGAGAGGATAATATCCAACGCAAGATCCAGACAGGCAAAGATCGGAAGCAATCTCGAAGTCATGTACAGCCTCTTCGGAGACAGGGCTGAAGCCTGTGAATTTAAGATAAAGGAAGCATCAAGGATCACCGGAGTAATGCTCAAGGATCTGCCGCTCAAGCCGGGTCTTATCATTTCTTTCATCGGACGCGACGGCAAGATCATTATCCCTACGGGTTCCGATCAGATCAATATCGGCGATAACGTCATGGTAGTAACCGTGAACAAGGGCTTCACCGAGATCTCTGACATACTGAGATGAAGATAAAGCTGCAGATATACATTTTGGGTAAGGTCCTGACCATTGAAGGAGTGCTTATGCTCCTTCCGGTCCTTTGCGGCCTGATCTACGGCGAACTCCGTAATTCCGTTATCTTCGCGCTTTTCGCGATCGGTTATATTGCCGCGGGACTTCTTATCTCTTTGAAAAAGCCCGGGAAAACAACGATCTATCTCAAGGACGGCTGCATAGCGACAGCCTTGAGCTGGATAGTTCTGTCGGCCTGCGGGTGCCTGCCCTTCGTTGTAACGGGCGAGATACCCTCATTCACGGATGCGATGTTTGAGACAGTCTCAGGATTTTCTACAACCGGTGCAAGTATCCTCACAAACGTAGAAGGGCTGTCACACATATCTCTTCTCTGGAGATCGCTGACACACTGGATCGGAGGCATGGGCGTGCTGGTATTCCTCCTGGCCGTTGTCCCGATGTCAGGCGGTTCCAACATGAACCTGATGAAGGCGGAGAGCCCCGGGCCTTCCGTAGGCAAGTTCGTCCCGAAGGTCCGCACGACCGCAAAGGCACTCTATTTGATCTATCTGGCGCTTACCGTGATCGAGATACTGGTGCTCATCATGTCCGGAATGCCCTTATTTGACAGTCTATGCTCCGCATTCGGAACGGCAGGCACGGGCGGCTTCGGCATAAGAAATGACAGCTTTGCCTCGTATGCTCCGCATATCCAATGGATCGTCGCGGTGTTCATGATCCTTTTCGGAATCAACTTCAACTTCTACTATCTGATAATCGCAAAACAGCCGGGAAAAGCCCTGAAACTCAGCGAAGTCAAGGTGTACCTTGCGATCATCATCATTTCCACGGTCGTTATCACATTGAACATACTTAAAGTAACCGGGACCTCAACTGAAGCCGCAAGACACGCTTTCTTCCAGGTTGCTTCCGTTATTACGACGACGGGATTTGCGACAACGGACTTCGATACATGGCCGACACTATCCAAGCTCATTATGGTAGTGCTGATGTTCATCGGTGCATGCGCTGGTTCGACCGGAGGCGGTATGAAAGTCTCGCGTTTCCAGATCAGGGCCAAGATGATCGTCAGGGAGATAGCGTGCTATATCAATCCGAGAGCGGTCAAAAAGGTTCAGATCGACGGCAAGCCGATCGACCCCGACCTGGAGCGCTCGGTATCTGTCTTCTTCTTTGTATATCTTCTGATCTTTACGGCATCAGCCGCAATAGTAGCCTTGGAAGGTCATGATCTCATTACGACCTTTACTTCTGTAGCGGCAACGATCAACAACATCGGCCCGGGTCTTTCGATGGTAGGTCCGACCTGCAACTACGCTTTTCTGTCGGGATTATCCAAGTGGGTGCTTATCTTCGACATGCTGGCCGGAAGATTGGAGCTGTTCCCCTTGATCATCTTCCTTAATCCGATGACCTATAAGGGTTCATTTAAGGGATTCTCTTCAATGAAACAGAACTGATCACAGTTCGTAAGGTTTGGGATCCGACCTCGTATATCTGATTATCTCGTCCATCCTGTCACGGTCCTTATAAGCGACCAGCGAAAATGCCATGCCTGATCTGCCGGCACGTGCGGTACGTCCGATCCTGTGGAGGTAGAGTTCGTTTTCCTTTGGAATGTCGAAATTGAATACAGCCTCTATGTCATCAACGTCAATGCCCCTGGCAATGACATCGGTGGCTACGAGGACATCGAATTTGTTTGCACGGTAAGCGTCCATGACGCGGTTCCTGGTTCCCTGGCCGATATCGCCGTGGAGGACCTGGGCAGACAGACCGTTGGCGGCAAGCCTTGCTCCGACCTTGGAAGTCTGGTCCTTCGTATTGCAGAAGACAATGACCTTCTTAAGGTCTTCCTTTGCCATTATCCTCATGATCGTGCCGATCTTGTCCTTCTCGGGGCACTCGAGCATGTATTCGTCGATGTCCGGGTGGTCTTCAGCTTTCGGCATTACGTCTATCTCTGCAGCGCCTTCCATGAACTGCCAGGTGATGTCCTGGATCTCTCTGGGCATCGTTGCCGAGAAGAGAGCTATCTGCTTGTCCTTGGGTGTCAGCGCCATTATCTGCCTGATATCCCTGATAAAGCCCATCTTGAGCATCTCATCGGCCTCATCGAGAACGAGGGTATATATCTGTGAGATGTCAACGAATTTCCTGCCGACCATGTCGAGAAGTCTTCCGGGCGTTGCGACAATGACCTGGGGCTTTTTCGCAAGTTTCTCTTTCTGGACGTTCATGCTCTGTCCGCCTATGAGAGATGCCACGCGGAATCCCTTGATGTTGCGGGCCAGGCCTTTGAGCTCTGATGTGATCTGAAGGGCAAGTTCTCTCGTCGGGCTCATTATCAGGGCCTGTACGAATTTTACATCCATGTTGAGGTATTCAAGGATCGGGATGCCGAATGCAAACGTCTTTCCGGTTCCCGTAGGCGCTTTTGCTATAACGCTCATGTTGTCCATGAGTAGCGGGATGGCCTTCTGCTGTATGGTCGTAGGGCGCTTGACGCCCATCTTTTTCAGAGATGCCATTACTTCAGGCGAAAGGTCCAGATCCTCAAATGTAAGCTCGTCTTCCATAATCCCCCTGACCGTCAGATCGTATAAGTGTTTGTCTTTATTACAGTTTTGTGCTCGAAAATATCGGAAAGAGGATCCTGTGAAGCATCCTTTTCAAGGCACTCCAAGAGATATTCCGTCACGGCTATCTGGCTTCTGGTCATGTACCAGCCTCTGCCAGAACCTGATATGTCGAATTCCTCATCACTGCCATCGTCCGCGATTATGATCTTAAATCCGTCCGGAAGAATGACCTGGATGTTTACCAAAGTCACAGGGACTTCGTCGGGTACGTCGAAACCGTCGTAAGACTTCTTTTCGAGTTCTTTCGCAGGAATGAAGCTGATCTTTATTCCGCTCTTCGTCTCTGCCTCATGGAACCTGTACTCAGGCGAATTGCACTTAAGATAGTCGTCACCGATCGTGAAGGAATGGAGATCGGAAAGCCATGTCGTAATGTCGATCCACTGCTTTCCGTGCCAGCCGGAATCAAGTCCGTTCACGCCGTCGTATGTATGAATGGCAGAATCAAAGTTGACTGTATTCTTGAAAATGACGTTGTTTACCTTGCAGGAATAAGCGCCCGTACCGTGTTCGGTATAGACCTCGTTAGTCGTCTCTTCCGTCCCGCTTGTTGCGGATTCGGAAGGCATGCTCGTCGTCTCTTCAGCAGATGTCTCCGTTACGGACTCTGACGGAGCCATTGTAGTCACTTCAGGCTTTTTGCCGCAGCCTGCCGTTAAGAGCATTGCGGCTGTCATTGCCGCTGCGGATAATCTGATCTTCAGATCCACGTTCCCAATTCCTCCGAACTTATTCAAATAGAATTATACTTTAAATATATTCTTATGTTCGGTCATATTATGGCGAAAACGCTTCCGGATAAATTGATATAATTGTTAAAAAGAAAAATACAGGGGGCTTGTCAGTATGGCTAAACGCGTATTCCTCATCGTTTTGGACAGTTTCGGGATCGGAGGCGCTCCTGACGCGGCAAGCTTCGGCGACGAAGGAAGCAACACTCTCGCAGCAGTCCTTTCCCATTCCGGAAAGCCTTTTCCCAATCTGGCGAAAATGGGACTTTTCAGCATAGACGGAGAAGACGATCCCCGCATACTTGAGTATCTTGCAAAACAGGAAACCGTTCCCTCCCCCATGGGAGCATATGCCCGCTTAAGAGAACTCTCTGCAGGAAAGGATTCCACCATAGGACACTGGGAGATCGCTGGCGTCCTTTCGGACAAGCCTCAGCCGACTTACCCGGACGGTTTCCCCGAAGAAGTCCTAACCGCGCTCGAGAAAGCTACAGGCAGAGGCATACTCTGCAACAAGCCCTACAGCGGCACCCGGGTCATTGCCGACTACGGCGAGGAACACATGAAGACCGGCAAGCTGATCGTTTACACATCAGCAGACAGCGTCCTTCAGATAGCAGCTCATGAAGACATCGTTCCGATAGAAGAGCTATATGACATCTGCCATAAGGCAAGAGAGATCATGTCCGGCGAAAAAGCGGTCGGCAGAGTCATCGCCAGACCGTTCACGGGAACACCCGGAAATTTCGAAAGAACGCCAAGAAGGCACGATTACTCCCTTGAGGCCCCTTCTTCAACGATGCTCGATGTCCTGAAAGCAACGGGGCTTGACGTGATATCGGTAGGCAAGATCTTTGACCTTTTCTCAGGCAGGGGCATCACCGAGTCCAATCCGACTTCAGGCAATACGGAAGGGATCGCAAAGCTTGTTTCCATGACAGGGCGCGATTTTAACGGCCTCTGCTTCGTCAATCTCGTTGACTTCGACATGAAGTACGGCCACAGGAACGACATCAAGGGTTACTGCGACGCGATGCACGAATTTGACGATGCTTTGGGACAAGTCATAGACGGTCTCAAAGATGATGATCTCCTCATAATAACGGCCGACCACGGCTGCGATCCGTCGACTGCTTCGACTGACCATTCACGTGAGTGCGTGCCTCTCCTGATATACGGCGAAGGTTACCGTCTGCCTCAAAATCTTGGGGAGCTCGCAGGTTTTGACAATATCGCATCCATCGTAATGAACTCCCTCCTGGGCAGGAAATATGCCCGCCGCTTCACTCCCGCGGCCGCTTCCTCCGTCCAGTCGGATGAGAACATCATGAGCTATGTTGACCTGACCAATCTCAAGACGGTTGCCACGGCTGAAGACATCAAGGCTCTGATAGACAGGGCCGTCTCTTCCGGCTGCGCATCGGTCTGCATTCCCCCGTGCTTTGTTGATGAGGCTTATGCTTATTCCAACGGAAGGATCGCGATCTGCACCGTTATCGGCTTCCCCAACGGTTATTCCACAACGGGCACAAAGCTCCATGAAGCAAAGGAAGCCTGTGACAACGGTGCCTCCGAGATCGACATGGTCATAAACATCTGCTTCGTCAAATCGGGCCGCATGGCTGAAGTCGCAGAAGAGATAAAACTGATCGCTGATGCCGTTCACGAAAAGGGCGCGATCTTGAAGGTGATCATCGAGACATGTTCACTTGAAGAAGATGAGAAGATAGAGCTTTGCAGGATCGTCACTGAGGCCGGGGCTGATTTCATCAAGACATCTACCGGATTCGGCAGTGCCGGCGCAACCGTCGAAGACGTCGCGCTCATGAAGAAAAACATCGGTCCTGACGTTAAGGTAAAGGCTGCAGGCGGGATCCGCTCCGAAGAATCTGCCCGCGAAATGATAAAAGCGGGAGCATCCAGGATCGGCGCTTCCCGCTTATGAGTTCAATCTAAACCGTATTTATCAGAAAGAAACCTGATTCTTACCTTCACGCTTCGATTTGTTGAGCTTTCTTTCTGCTCTTGAAAGGAAGTCGGAGATATCGGGGTCAGCCTTGTTGAATGCTGCCACGCCCGCGGAAGCAGAGATGCTGACTCTCTTGTTCTCCATGACATACGGATTGCCCGAGATCTGGGAAATGATCTTCTTTGCCACTCCGACTGCCGCAAGTTTGTCGGTATCCGGAAGCACGACCGCGAACTCGTCTCCGCCGGTCCTGAAGCATGTATCCGCTTTCCTCGTGTTGGACAAAAGGATGTCTGCAATGTATCTGAGGAGAAGATCTCCGTTCTGCTGGCCGTACTGGTCATTGAAATACTGCATGTCATCAAGGTCCAAAACCACGATCGAGAACGTCGTGTTGTCCTGACGTTCATCATATAAGCCTGCGTATTTCTCGAGTTCCTCATAGAAATATCTGCGGTTATAAAGTCCGCTCAGGTCATCGACCCTGGTGAGCATCTCCATCTTGGAATATGAACGCTGGAGCTCATTCTCGAGCTTCTTCTGTTCGGTAACGTCCTTGCTGGTTCCCCAGGTTCCTATGATGTTTCCGTCATCGTCATAAAGAGGATACTTGGAGCAGATATAATATCTGACGTTCTCGTCATCCAGGATCAGTTCCTCGACCATGTTGATGATCGGGGTTCCGGTCTGCATTATCGTAAGCTCAGTCTCTCTTGCGGACTGCGCAAAATCCTTGGGGAAGAAATCAAAGTCGGTCTTGCCGAGCGCCTCTTCCTGGCTCCTTACGCCAAGCTGCTGGATATGGCCCAGGCTGTTCCAAATGAACTTGGAGTCTTTGTCCTTGAAATACACGGTATCAGTGGAATACTTGCGGATCGTATCCACTACGATCTTGTCGATCTGTGCTCTCGTGGCGGCGTCATTGAAATCTATCATGTGGTTTCCTCCGTTTGGCGAGAAGAGATCAGAGCGGCTTGCTCTCGCTTTCTTCTACGATGACTCCTTCGTTCTTCAGTGCTTCAAAATACAGATTAGCAGGGAAAGCTGCCGGTGTGAACACTCCGGGCTTTGACCATTTATCGAGGCAGAGGAGCTTGACGCCCGCGATCATTGCGGTACCGTCAAGATACTCGAACGCGGATACACCGTACTTGTCCCTTATCTGATCGTTATCTGCGGATATCTTGTAGAGCTTTGTCAGGACCTTGCCGTTCTTCTGGCCGGTGACATATATCTCATAGCTTGCTTCGCCCTTGTAAATTACGTCCTTGTCAGCTGCCGGGTTAGCGGTCTCCGCCATACGCTTGGGCAGTATCTCGGCTACGAGATCGATCGGCTTTATCACTATGTTTCCGACCTTGACCGGCTTTTCGGAAAGAAGGCCCAATGACCTGAGCATCTCGATCTTTTCCGTGGGGACCTTGCGGCCTTCACGTCTTTCCACGGGCTCAAAGTAAGCGGCTTCGGATATCTCGGGGATCTCTTTGAGGAAGTCGGTGATGACGGGATTGGAAGTCATGAAGACCTGCCTTCCGTCAGAAGACTTGCCGTCTCTTGAGAATTCCTCGGTCTGGGCTGCCTTGCCTTCCTTTAAGTAGATGACAGGCTGTGCCGCGCTGACACCCTTGCCTGCATTCGGATTCTTGATGTCTTCGGAATAGAGGACGTCAACATGATTGCTGTCTTCAGCAGTTTCCTTCTTTTCGGCCTTGTTCTGTGCTTCGCCGGGAATGACGCAGAAGTTTACGGAGCTTACTTCAAAGAAATCATTTGCCGCGGCGTTCCTGACAATGGTCGTGAGTACGCCCGGATTAAAGCCGGCTCCGCATACGGCTGTCTTTTTGGCATGCTGGAATGCGCCGAATTTCCTGAACTGCTCTGAAAGCAGCGACGTTGGCTGCGGCATGAGCGGCACACCGCAAAGCCTGCCGTCAATGTAATCTGCTCCAACCTGGGCAGCCATGTCCATCGCTGCCTGGGTGAATTCGGGAGGCATGAGATTTACGATGAGTTCCGGTGCAATGATCTTGACCATCATCATTGCTCCCTCCGGATTATCGAGGTTTATGGCTGACGTGGTAACGCGGAATCCGCGCCTCATGGCAAGATTCTTGAGGTCATCACAGTCTTCTTTGTTCTGGGAAGCCAGAGCGATTCCCGATGCAAGCGAACGGTCAGCGCACAGCGCCAATACAAGCCGCTTGGTAATCTCGTTACAACCAAGTATCAATATGCGTTTCATGTGAAGTGCCGCCTTTTATAGATCATCTAACTAACTATCTATTCTACTTAAAATAAAAATAAACGGCAACTTGAATTTACGTGTTTACGCCCGAAAAACGGATAGAAAAATGCATAATGCCCAAGGCCATTTACAGGCGCTTTTTGAGAGAATTGCGAATTTACCCGTGACATTTTCAAAGGGTAATATACTCTTGTTTAACCGTTTAATCAAAAGGAGATGTTGTTATGAAAACTTTTACTCGCAAACTGATGTCCGTTATCATTGCGGCTTCATTCTGCTTCGGTCTCGCTTCATGCTCAAAGACACCCGCAGCTTCTTCTGTTGCTTCTGAAACAACAACAGCTGCCGAGTCAAAGGCTTCGGAGTCTGAAACATCTGCTGCTGAATCAAAGACAGAGATCAAGACTGTTACTGCAGGCAAGCTCACAATGGCTACAAACGCTACTTTCCCTCCGTATGAATTCCACGAAGGCGAGAAGATCGTAGGCATCGACGCTGAGATCGCTAAGGCTGTTGCCGACAAGCTCGGTCTTGAGCTCGTTATCGAGGACGTAGAATTCGATTCCATCATCGCAGGCGTTCAGTCAGGCAAGTACGATATCGGATGCGCAGGCATGACAGTTACTGAAGACAGACTTAAGTCCGTTAACTTTTCAACTTCTTATGCTACAGGCATCCAGTCCATCATCGTTAAGGAAGGTTCCGAGATCAAGACGATCGACGATCTCGTAAAGGGCAAGTACAAGGTCGGCGTTCAGTCCGGCACAACAGGCGACATCTACATGTCTGATGCTGAGAACGGCGGTGTAGGCGAAGACAGGATCGATCGTTTCAAGAACGGCAACGATGCTGTTATAGCTCTTCTTGCAGGCAAGATCGACGCCATCTGCATCGACAATGAGCCCGCTAAGGCATATGTTGAAGCAAACAAGGGCCTTTCTATCCTTTCAACACCTTTCACGGAAGAGAAGTACGCTATCGCTATCAGCAAGGATAACGAGGCTCTCCTCACAGCCATCAACAAGGCACTTGACGAGCTCACAAAGGACGGCACGATCGGCAAGATCATCGAGAAATACATTCCTTCAAAGTAAAAAGCCAGAACTGATGCGGATCTCATGATCTGTACAGAAAACAAAGAAAAAGAGCGGAAATATAGTCTTTATTTCCGCTCTTTTCTTATTTACAATAGAAGAACTTGTTTTCGGGGGGATAATTGATCTGATGCTTTCCATTTTATCAAGTGCATACGCCGGAGTGATAAGACTCGCAGGTGAGGCAGCAGAGCAGACATCGTCAGGATGGCTTGGCGGTCTGTGGAAACAGTTCTGCGATGATTTCGTTAACAACTTCATCGCGCAGAAGAGATACATGTATCTCTTAAAGGGTCTCGGAGTAACCTTTGAGGTTACGTTCTTTGCGGCACTTCTCGGTATCTTGCTCGGCATCGTTGCCGCCCTTGTCAGGTCTTCCCACGATAAGCTCGCCGATGAACTCCGACCGGGATTTTTGAAGGGCCTTCTTGGCTTTTTCAACATGATCACCAAGCTCTATCTTACGGTCATCCGCGGAACCCCTATGGTCGTCCAGCTCATGATCGCGTACTTCATCATTTTCGCGACTTCAAACAATAAGGTCCTTGTTGCGATCCTCGCATTCGGCATCAACTCCGGCGCATATGTGGCGGAGATCATCCGAAGCGGCATCATGAGCATCGATGTCGGCCAGTTTGAAGCAGGCCGTTCTTTAGGATTCGGTTATATTGCGACAATGATACACATCATCATCCCACAGGCAGTAAAGAACGTCCTTCCCGCCCTCGCAAACGAGTTCATTGTTCTCATCAAGGAGACTTCAGTATCAGGTTACGTTGGACTCCAGGATCTGACCAAAGGCGGAGACATCATAAGATCAAGAACATATTCCGCATTCATGCCGCTCATAGCGGTCGCTCTCATATATCTTGTCATCGTCATCTTCTTCTCCAAGCTGGTGACCCTGCTTGAAAGGAGGCTGAGAAACAGTGAGCGCTGAGATTCCCCAGATCGCTGAAAAGGGCGATGTGATCATATCCGTAAAGGACCTTAAGAAGCACTATAACGGCGGTGAGATAAAGGCTTTGGACGGCATCACGACCGACATCAAAAAAGGTGAGGTCGTAGTTGTCATCGGACCTTCAGGTTCAGGCAAATCAACGTTTTTGCGTTCCCTTAACCTCCTCGAGCGTCCGACATCCGGAACGATCACTTTCCACGGAACGGACATAACATCCAAGGAAACCGACATTAACAAGCTGCGTCAGAAGATGGGCATGGTGTTCCAGCACTTCAACCTCTTCCCTCACCTGACGATATTGAAGAACATGACCCTCGCACCCATAAAGCTCCGCGGCATGTCCAGGACCGATGCCGAAAAGAGGGCCAAGGTCCTTCTCGGACGCGTAGGACTTGCGGACAGGGCCGAATCATATCCATCACAGCTGTCAGGCGGACAGAAGCAGAGGATCGCGATCGTAAGGGCGCTTGCCATGGATCCTGAAGTCATGCTTTTCGACGAACCTACAAGCGCACTTGACCCTGAAATGGTCGGCGAAGTCCTTGAGGTAATGAAGCAGCTCGCGAAAGAAGGAATGACAATGGTCTGCGTCACACACGAAATGGGGTTTGCGCGTGAAGTCGGAACACGTGTAATTTTCATGGACTGTGGTAGAATAGTCGAGGAAAACACACCGGAACAGATCTTCACCAACCCTCAGAACGAGAGATTGGTCTCTTTCCTGAAAAAAGTGTTGTAATAACGGAATACGAGGAGGAATTATTATGTTTTGTGAATTTTGCGGATCCCTGATCCCTGACGGAAGCTCAATCTGCCCTACTTGCGCAGCACCCGTAAAAGGTTCTGTACAGCCGGCACAGGATCCTGTTTCAGTACAGCCCATTGAGGCAGTACCCGTACAGCCCGTTCAGCCTGTTCAGCCTGTCTATCAGCAGCCTGTTTACCAGCAGCCCGCTTACCAGCAGAGTCAGCCCATCTATCCGGCAGCCGGCGGCGGAAGCAAGGCTTTGGCCATCGTTTCACTCGTTCTGGGTATCTGCGGTCTTGTATTTTGCTGGATCCCGGTCTTCGGTCTGCTCATCGCAGTTGCAGGATTGATCACGGGTATCCTCTCACGTAAGAACATCAACGGCAAAGGAATGGGTACTACAGGATTCATCCTTTCCATCATCGGCTGTGCCATCGGAGGCTTAATGCTGTTCTCCTTACTTGCTACAGGCACATCCTCTTACACCAAAAGAGCAAGCTCCGTCAGCCGCTCGCTGAGCCGTTCGCTCAGCATCAGCCGCAGCCGCAGCCGTGCTTCATCCAGGAAGAAGAACAACGATTATTATGTTTCTGCTGACAGCGATCTCTTCATCGACGGTTACAGGGTTTCTTTCTGAGACAGATAACAAACAAAAATCTAAACGGCGTTTCCAAATGGAAGCGCCGTTTTATTTTTTCAAAGTCTCATCGTATGAGTAATTCTTCTCGAGAAAGTCGTCTCCTTTGATCGTCTCGGACCGTGACAGCCCCGGATAATCCAATTGCCTCATGACCTCATAAACGGCAACCGCGCATGCATTCGAGAGATTAAGGCATCTGCATTCGTCAGCCATCGGTATCCTGAAGCACCTGTCCATGTTGGCTCTTAGTATCTCTCCCGGAATTCCCGTGGATTCCTTGCCGAAAACAAGGAATATGTTTTTGGATTCACCCGCAGCCTTGAAATCGATGTCCGAAGGCGGAACCTTTCCGTATCTTGTCATGAAAAAGAATTCACCGTCGTTGGCATCCGCAAAACTCTTCCAGTCATCGTAGAGCTTATAATCCGCCCAGGTGATGTGGTTGGTGGTGGATCTCCTGAACCTGGGGTCTTCGATGTCAAAGCCGAGCGGCTTGATCAGGTGAAGACCGCAGCCCGTGGCAACGCACGTGCGCATAATGTTTCCCGTGTTCTGGGGTATCTCGGGTTCGAAAAGAACTATGTTGACCTTTTCTATGGCTTTCTCACTCATCGTCATCATCAATGTCTGCTGTGTTGAGCAAAGATATTCCTTGGAATATCATTCTTCCTTCGGCTTGGATCTGAACCTTCCGCCCTGCTTTTCGCGCGGCTTGATGAAGATCGAGAAAACGATCACTTCCGCAAGGCCGGCTAAAGACATCAGGATGCCCTGAAGGAGGTACGGATAGTGCATCTTTATCTCCGTCCTGCCATGGTTTACGAAAACGAGGCGGTTGCGTCCTGTGAAATCGCCCTTGAAGATGTCATGGACGGCAAGCGAAGTGTTGACGTTGTCTTCGGGAGAATCAACGGTGATGCG
>SVJC01000178.1 GCA_015069215.1 Oscillospiraceae bacterium | reverse complement strand
ACAGTTGCTATATTAGAAGCAGGCTTGATCACGTCTTTGCCGTTCAGGATCGTTATCTTGTAATGGAATTCAAGATTCTTTTTGAGTGCCGCGAGATCAGTGCTGATCTTCTTCATGTAAGCTTCTCCGGCAACCTCTTTCTGACCCGCGGTATCGATGAAATAGATAACGCCCGCATATTCCACGTAAACGTAATTTCCGTATATGCCCCTGATCGATGCACCGTCCGTGAATTCGGCTTCGGAAAGCACGCATATCTGCTGTCTTGAAGGAATGTAATACTTGATCTTGCGGTCAGCCTCATCGAAGAAATAAAGCTTAACGCCGTCAAAGAGACAGCTTCCGGCCTTTCCCGGATTCCTGCTCGAATAAGTTCCCGTCTTCCTTCTGGCGAAGTTCGTTATTATGTACTTGCCGCCTGCAAACCTTACCATGCCCGCATCAGACAGTTTGACGTTGTCCGGTATCTGTCTCCAGTAAACATCCCTGTTCACGTCATAGACCGAGCACCTGTCTGAAGCCGGTTCGTTTTTGTTCTTCAGGATCAGGTATGTTTCTTCACCTGTGGAATGACTTCCGGTGATCTCATAATCTTTTGAATCAAGTTTCCTGAACGGGGTATCCTCGTCAAGGTGCAATATCCTTATGTCATCGCCGTCTTTAATGATATATCCGTCCTTGTAAGGAGCGAGGATCTGTTCATTAACGGCAGTACGCGTCCTGTAAATCTCATGGAGACTGAAATCGTAGAAAACCGTTTCCCCCGGAAGATCGAATTTGAATCCGAGGTCAAAGAACGAGACGCTTCCGCCATCGACTTTGATCTCGCATACATCGGATCTTTCGAGATCTTCGATATTGATCTTTCTTAACTGATATTCGCCGTTATTTCCCGAAAGGCAATAAACATACTGACCTTTGACCCTGTATGTCGGCGCATCCTTTACGGCCAGCCCGAGCTGATAGTAACCGACGTTTTCCGTTATGCGTCCGAAAGGGACCTTGAGTTCTTTCATATCTCCAATCGTGATCGTTCTCCCGGCACTTTCGGTTGTCACGGAAGACTCAGTCGGTGCAGATGCAGAAGTCTGAACTGAAGACGTCTCAGAGATCGGCGTGGCGTTTTTTTCGGAACAGGATGTGGCGGCAAGAGCGATAACCGAAGCCGCAAGGAACACGGATATCGCCGCTATGTATTTACCGGTCAGATGTCTTAATTCTTTTTTCATTTTCAGTCTTCCAAATTCTTAAAAATGTCCGTTTCCTTCAGTGAAGGATAAAGTTTGTATAAGCGGTCTTTTATGTACTGTGCCTTGGCTTTGAGCTTGGGCAGATCGTTTATCCTGCACTCGTCTTTTTCAACTCCCAATATGTTCTCGAATATCCTTGCACGGTCCTCCATTGCATTGGTCATCGAATAAACATCGAAGAAGTAGATGTCATATCCGTCAGGGCCGTCAATGGAATACTTGGAATCCGCCGTCTTCGCGTAGCTGTCGGCATATTTGAAGCCCTTGGGGTTGTATTTTTTCCATTCCGGGAAAAGCGTCTCGGTATCCGTGTTCTGCTCCATGGAATGCATTAATTCATGACAGAAATTCTTTGCGGTGTTATCCATATTGATGTTCAGGATGATGTAGAACCTGTTATCCATTCTGAAAGCCACACCGCCTGCATCGATCTTAGCTCCGTCATTCGTAACCTCGGTTGCACCCGTCAGGAGCACATACAGGCCCTGTGAAGTTCCATAGCGGAATTCCGTGAAGAACTCTTTGCCGAAGCGCTTGATATACTTGTAGATCTGCTTGATGGAATAGTAGATCCTGAAATCATCGGTGATCGGCGTTGCCTTGATGTTGCCCGCCGGCTGATTCGCTGCAGCATCTCCGCTTAAGATGTTTATCGAATACTGATCCCTGATCTCAGTCTCCATGTCATCGATCTTGCCGTGAAGTATGATCGTGTATTCCGCGACCGGTATCTCTTCGCAGCCCGTTATGTCAACGACATAGATTTCCTGCATATAGGCAACATAAAGCTTGTTTCCGATAAGTCCGATTATGGTAACGCCGTATTTACCGAACTCATGCTCAGACAACAGGCTGAGAGTCTGCTTGGAAGGATCGTAGAACTTAAGCGTCATGTCGTTAGGATCAGCCAGATAGATCCTCTGACCGTCGTAAAATGAATTGAACGGAGCTCCGGTATACTGCGCTTCATAGACCTGTCCCTGTTCCTCGGACAAGTTCCTTATCATGACTCTTTTTCCGGTAATGTCGTAAAAACCGCCGGAATAAAAGTTAAAGCCCATGTCGGAAACAGTTTCGTACTTATCCTCTCCGACATTGTAAATGTAGTACGTAAAGGCACCGGTCTCGTTGTTGTCGTTGAAAAGAAGCCATGTGTTATCCGAGGTGTAATTGCTGGTCACCAGAGAGAAATTCTTCTGCTTGAGCGTTCTGAACGGTTCAAGTTTTCCGTCCCTGAGAAGCATGAGTTCGTCCCCGGTCATTACAACATATGAATCCTTGTAAGGAACTATCTCTTCGAAATCATCAGAGTTGCGGATCCTGCAGATCTCATTGAGATCAAGATCCATGAAGGTTACTTCATCAGCAGCCTCATACCTGAAAGCATAAGAGTAAAGATGGCAGTAATGCTCCTTATACTCAAACTGCTTAATGCCTGATTTGGAAGGATCTTCAGAGTTGATCCTCTTAAGCTCATAGCTGTCGGCGACATGCGCCAGAAAATATACGTATTTGCCCGCAACGGCATACTGAGGGATCTCCCTGTCATCTGAGGGGCCCAGCTCATACTTGCTGACATTATCTTCAACAGTTGTCAGAACAGTCTCATATTTTTCGTAATTGTCCTTCTCTTCGGTAACTGAAGTCCGGGAAGTTACTGACGCGCCCTGAGGTTCTTCCGGCTTTCCTGCCTGGGAACAACCTGCCGCAAATGCTGCCGCAAGACCTGCCATAACCAGCAGGATTGCCGCTAACCGTGCTTTATATATGCGCCTGTTTTCTTTTTTTAAAAAAATCATGTAATGAGTATACCTTTTTGGCATGTTCATTAACCCCTTGCCCCGAAAGTGTCTCGGAAGCGTAACATAACGGTCAGTGACGAACAACAATAATCTCAGGCAAATTTGCTGTTTACAAATCACAAAAAGCAGTAGTATAATCCGCTCATGAGAAATTTCTGGTTTACAAGCTTTGCCTTTACGTTTTTTGCCCTCAAAAAGAGCGAATAGTTTTCACTGCCTGTAGACCGAGAAGAGAATAAAAGAGGATTTTAGCCCCGCAGTGAAACAAGCTGCGGGGTTTTTGTTTTCAGCAAAGGAGAAAAACAATGACACAGAAGGAATCAAGTTTAAGGATCGAAGAGATCGACCGCGAGATAGCAAAGCTCGTGGAGGAGCGTTTGGACGCAAGCCGTCAGGCAGACGAAGGACTTCCCGGTTCTGAGATCGCTCTCAAGTGCAGACGCTATGAAAGAGGCTTCATGAACAACCTCGAGAAAGAATACAAGGACATCAGCGGTTATGAACGCGTACTGTTCCAGGCGCTCTTCAACATGAGCCATTCCTACAAGAGTTCCGAATACGGCACTAAGACAGAGCTTGCTGACCGTATCAGAAAAGCACTCGACGAAACCCCAAAGCTCTTCCCTTCTTCAGGCACGATCGCATGCCAGGGCATCGAGGGAGCATATTCCCAGATAGCCACAGACA
>SVJC01000177.1 GCA_015069215.1 Oscillospiraceae bacterium | reverse complement strand
CCGGAAACATCTGGATGACGTGTGCGATGCATACCGCATGGAACCTCTCGCAGGGCAACGTTTTCGGCCTTGATGTATCAGGTAACGTTGCACACGCTTCGCTGATCAATACAAGTCATACGGCAAATGCAAAAGATCTGATCACCGGAGGCGCTTTCGGTCCTGAAGGCGGACTTGCGGTGTCTCTGGTCGCTACAGTCTGTATCGTAATAGTGATTATCTCAATCCTCAGATCCCGCGATCTCACGCGCAACAAAGACGCCTGAAGCGGATGCATGAGACAGTGAGTGTGTAACGCCGCTGCCGTCACCTATGACGTAAAGACCCGGATATCTGGTCTCGAGACGGTCGTTGATCGCAACTTCCATGTTGTAGAACTTGACTTCAACACCATAGAGGAGAGTATCGTCGTTGGCGGTACCAGGGGCAATCTTGTCCAATGCATAGATCATCTCGATGATACCGTCCAATATTCTTTTGGGAAGCACGAGCGAAAGATCGCCGGGCGTTGCATTAAGAGTAGGTCTTACGGTCGATTCGGCAAGCCTTGAGTCGTTGGTCCTTCTTCCTCTTATGAGGTCTCCGAAACGCTGAACGATAACGCCGCCTCCGAGCATGTTCGAAAGCTTTGCGATGGATTCACCGTATCCGTTGGAATCCTTGAAAGGCTCCGAGAAATGCTTTGCCACGAGGAGCGCGAAATTGGTATTCTCAGACTGAAGGTCAGGCGCGTCAAAGCTGTGCCCGTTAACGGTAACGATGCCGTTGGTATTCTCGTTAACGACATAACCGTTGGGGTTCATGCAGAATGTACGTACCTTGTCTTCGAACTTTTCCGTACGGTAAACGATCTTACTCTCATAAAGCTCAGACGTAAGATCAGAAAAAACTACTGCGGGAAGCTCCACCCTGACACCGATATCGACTCTGTTGGAATATGTCTCGATATCAAGCTCCGAGCAGACCTTCTCTATCCATTTGCTTCCGGAACGGCCGACCGATACTATGCAGTTCCTGCATGTATAGTGTTCGCCGCCGCATTCAACGTCATAGGTACCGTCTTCGTTTACGGCAAGGTCACCTACGGCTGAATTGAAATGGAATTCGATCTTATCCTTGAGATATTCATAGATATTTCCAAGGACCTGATAGTTCTTATCGGTTCCCAGATGTCTTACGGAAGCATCAAGAAGATGGAGCTTGTTCTCAAGGCAGAGCTTCTTGAATCTCGTGCCGGCAGTCGTATAGAGCTTGGTACCCTCGCCGCCGTTCTCCATGTTGATCCCGTCAACGTACTTCATGAGTTCCAAGGCTTTCTCCTTGCCTATGTGCTCATAAAGAGTTCCGCCGAAATCGTTGGTGATGTTGTACTTGCCGTCGGAGAAAGCTCCTGCGCCGCCGAAGCCGCGCATGATCGCACAAGTCTTGCAGCTTATGCAGCTCTTTACTTTCTTTCCGTCTATGGGGCACTTGCGTGCCTCAAGAGGTCCGCCCGTCTCGAAAACGGCAACCTTAAGGTCAGGCGCTGTTTTCGCGAGTTCATATGCGGAAAAGATTCCGCCGGGCCCTGCTCCGATTATTATAACGTCATATATGTCAGCCATTCTTTTTCACCACGGAATAAACCGATTTTCTGAAGTTGCCTTCTTTCTTGTCTATAGCCGTATTGTACTGTATAAACCTGTAGAGATTAATAGCTTTCTGATCCTTGGGATCGTTTACCTCTTCAACCTGGAAGAACTTCTTCTGGGACATTGAGTAATATCCTGCGGTATTGATCTGCGGAACTTCCTTCCTGATGTTGTCAATGACCTGGAAGTATCCGGGATACTTGATCCCGGCAGCCTTCATGACATCAAGTGCAAGATAGTTGACGCTGGTGATTCCGACTTCATCATTCTCATACTTTGCGACAAGCTCGGGATCCATGTCATAGTTGGTCCAGATGAGATAAGGAGTTACCCAGCTGGTGTTCTTTCCGATACCGAAGTTGTTGGGGAATGAGGAAATGTTGGGCTGGTGATCGCCGAAGATCATGAGCGTGTACTTCTCATCCTTTTTCTTTAAGTATTCGATGAGCTCCTCTAGCGCTTTGTCACTCTGATTGAGGCATGTCAGGAACGTATTGACCTGGGTATCCATGCCGGTTATGAGATTCTTGACGTACGGCTTGGGTGTGAAGTTAGTGAAGTTCTCTGTGTAACCGCCGTGATTCTGTACGGTAACAAGGAAAGTAAAAGACTTCTGTCCCTTAGGCTTCGCATCAAGCTGCATCATCAGGTTCTTATAAGCCTGTGAATCCGTCATATAATTGTCGCGCTGAATATCCTTGTCGGTGTATGTGAAATCATCCATGGACATAAAGCGGTCAAAACCGAGCTTGGGATAGACCTTAGGTCTGTTCCATCCGTTTGCGTAGTAAGGATGCATTGCAAGAGTCGTATAACCCATGTTCTTGAGCGCCCACGGAAGTGTATAAGTCTCCTTATCAACATACTGAAGATAAGGAACGGCGCCCATGGGAAGATATCCGCATGTGATGCCCGTCAGGAATTCATACTCGGAGTTGGGGGTATTACCGCCGTAAACGGATGTGGTTACCTTGCCGTGGAGTGTGTTCTCCTTAAGTGAATGCCAGTAAGGAGTAGGATCTTCCTTGCCGCCGATCATTGCCATGTAAGTCTTAACGTCAGTATAAGACTCGTTCATGATGACGATGATATTTGAAGAATCATCGGTTGCGGAACCGGGATCGGAAACATCAATGCCTGTTTCCTTGATCATTGCATCAAGTGCATCAACCGAATAACCTGCAGGCTGCTCGGCAAATGAAGTAACGACGGTGATGGCGAAGTTCATGAGATAACCGTTGAATCTCGATCCCTTGTCAGACCAGTCCTGGGCTCTGTTGACCTTGCTCCATGCCTTGATCATTACGATGAAGCTTCCCATGAACACCGCGCAGAGAACGGCGAAAACAGCGATCCTGATGACGAAGTTCTTGACCGCCGGCTTGTCTTCCTTGATGCGGAGGCAGCAGAGGATGTAAAGCACATAAGGAACGAGGACATACATAACCGGTTCAAGGATCGGGAACGTATAGCTTCCGACAACGTTGGCAGCTGTCTGCCAGCTGAAGATGTCGTTATAGATGAGCTCATGGCCTCTGAAAGTATATACAAAGAAATTAGCGGTTCCCAGAATGAGGAACGGCGCAGGTGTCAGCGCTGCCGCGATCCTTCTCGGAGCCTGAAGCATCCTGAAGAAGAAATAAACGGCAAAGACTATAAGCGACTCGTTCACCCATCTGAAGAACTCGCTGTGATACATCTGATTGTAGAGCCAGCGCTCACCCATCAATGTATTGTGGTGAGCAAGGTTTATCATCTGCAGAAAATAAACGCTGAAGAAAGATGCGAACAGCGGAAGGACAACATCGCAAATAACCCTTACGGCCTTCTTCTTTCCTGTCGCCTCACCGTCGATCGTGACAGTAATGAATGTCAGCGCGAAAAGAAGTACAAACCATATGATCGCGTCATAGAATGCTGAAACCGAAAATGCTATTCCAAGCCCTGCAAGCACAAAAGCCACGATGAGCCTGGGCAGATCTTTCTTCGTTATCTTAAAGCTAAATTTCATATCTTCGCCTCCCAATATTTTCAAGTGTAAAATCCTTTGTTTTAAAGGATTCCCAAGTTTATTTACCTCATCAGAAAGAGCCTTGTCGATGGATATTCGTGTTGCATCGGGTGCTGAAATAACGATTCTGGGCA
>SVJC01000176.1 GCA_015069215.1 Oscillospiraceae bacterium | reverse complement strand
CGGTGCGTGTGTTGTCGTAATAAATTTCGCGGTCAAGGGCAAGCCTGCCGTATATCTTGTTTGCGGCATCGGAGGAGCAATATTGGCAGCCTTCAATTACATAATGAACTTTTCGTCCATTGATGCCATTCTGAAGAGCAACGCTTACACAAAGATAGCTAAGGCCGGCAGCCAGTACGGGATCTCATTGGGTGTTGACAAGGGGGCAGGCGCGATTTTGATGGTGATCGGCGGCATAGGAATGATCGTTGCAGCCATCATATTCCTTAACAACCACTCCGCATACGACAATTGATCCGGGTGGTGTCATAGCCGTCCGTCTTTACTGAGTTTGCTATTATTAGTAAAATCACTATAATGGTATGGCTATGAAGATACTTTCTGTTTCAATTCCTTGCTATAATTCCGCGTCTTACATGGAGACGTGCATTAAATCACTGCTTCCGGGCGGTGATGACATCGAGATCCTCATAGTTGATGACGGTTCTACGAAGGACAACACTTTCGAGATCGCACAAAGCTATGAAAAGCAGTATCCGGGGATCGTCAGAGCGATCCATCAGGAGAATGCGGGTCACGGCGGCGCCGTTAATACGGGCATAAAGGAAGCAACCGGCGTTTTCTTCAAGAACATCGATTCGGACGACTGGGCGGATACCGATGTTCTTCTGAAGATCATGGGTATATTAAAAGAACTTGAACAGAAGGGCACGAAGGTAGACCTTTTCCTGGCGAATTATGTTTTCGACAGGGAAGACTCCGACAAGAAGACCGTCATGAGATTTAAGGGCGCGTTCCCGAAGGGACAGCCTTTCACATGGGACGAAGTCGGACACATGGGTCAGTCCCAGTTCATAATGATGCATACCATCATTTACAGAAGGGGTGTTCTCCTTCAGAGCGGAACCGAGCTCCCCAAGCACGCGTATTACGTTGATAACATCTATGCGTTCCAGCCGCTTCCTTACACGAAGACCATCTATTACCTTGACGAGGCTCTCTATCACTACCGCATAGGCCGTGCTGATCAGTCCGTCAACGTTCAGGTCCAGCTCAAGAACATCGACCAGCAGATAATGGTGGACAAGCGCATAACCGATATCTACGTAAACAGACCTCAGGGCCTTTCAAAGCGCCTCGAGAAATATCTCATTGCGTTCCTCAAACTGATGTATTGCGCCACCAGCGCGATACTTCTTGTCGGAGGAACGGCTGAACATCTTGCAAAGAAGGAAGAACTCTGGAATTACCTGAAGCAGGCTGATCCCGTTGCTTATAAGAAGATCAGGAGAAGCTTCATGGGCGGATGGATGAATATTCCCACGGCATTGGGAAGAAAGATCTCCGTTCTGGGATACAAGATCTCCCAGAAGATATTCGCGTTCAACTGACGGTATATATGGAAAAACTTAAGTCGGTAGGGAAATACATACTTAATTTCATTCTGATACTTGCTATCGGATCTCTCATGCTTTATCTGACGGTAGGCAAGGAGATCGGTTCCGTTTTCGCTGCGGTAAAGACCGCCAAGATCCAGGTCCTTGGTGTTATGGCAGGCATAATGATGATCTACTATTTCATCGATGCCCTGATCCTTTACATCATCTGCAAGGCGAGGGGATATAAGCTTCACTTGAGACAGACTTTCGTCACCAACATGACGGGAGTCCTTTTCAGTGACCTGACGCCTTCCGCAACCGGCGGACAGTTTGCCCAGGTTTATGTTTTCCACAATCAGGGAATACACGTCGGACTGTCTTCCGGAATACTTACCGTCGTTTTCATAACATACCAGATCGTTATCATCTGTTATGCGTCCATCGCAATGCTCATCAATGCGCGCACGATCTTCCAGAACACGCAGAGCATCTGGATCGCGGTCATCGGATTTGTAGTAAATGTCGTGATCACGGGCGGATTCTTCCTGGTAACCAAATCAGCAAAGGCCCACGACTTCTTTACCGTCAAGTTCATAGGCTTCCTTGCGAAGATCAAGATCGTAAAGGATTACGAAAAGACATCCTCGGAAGTAAGCGAGTCTTTTAAGGAATTCCGTGATGAGTCAGCACAGCTCTTTTCGCAGACGAGGCTCTTTTTCTCGGTCTGCCTCTGCCATGCTGTAAAGCTGACGCTGTTCTACACACTGCCTTTCTTTGCCGCAATGGCGCTTGGTGCGCCTGTCACGGCTGCTGATCTCCCGAAGTTCATATCTCTTGCCGCGGCTGTCAGCCTTTTCAACACATTCATGCCGCTGCCCGGTGCTTCCGGCGGTTCGGAGGCAAGCTTTGTAATGCTCTTCGGATTCCTTGGCAAGACGGTCGCTTCCACGGCAATGCTCATCTGGAGAGTGTTCTCGTTCTATTTCGGACTTCTCTTAAGCCTTGTTGTCGTTGCTGTTTCCAAAGATACAAAAGGCGGCATTGTGAAAGCCGCCTCGGGTGAAAACAGTACTATGGATGAATTGTCTGAAAATCAGACTGAAGAAAAAACGGTTTGATCCCTGTCTGTAAACTTTGGCGTAAACTTTTTGGATTAAATGTTTACGGAAAAGTTTACATATGAACGTTCGTAAACTTTGGCGTAAAAAATCCACTCCAAATGTTTACGGAAAAGTTTACGCGTCCCAAAGTGGAACAGAAAATTACTCTTCAGGCGGGATCGGAAGAGTAGCACCGCCGAACGGCATGCAGATTACCGAACAGTCTTCTCCGTATCTGGCGTATGCCTCATCGAAAGCTTCCTGAGCAGAATGCATCGGCTCAAGGAAAATGCTCCTTACAAAGTCATCATCCATTTCAGATATGAGTACGATCTTTGCGTGCTTTAATACCATTGCGATCGCTGCAGCCTTGTGACCGCCGAGCTGGAAGTCTTTTCTGACTCTTTCGATGAGCTCATCGGGTGTCTGTGCGGTCGTGAGCCATTCTTCGAACTTTGCGCTTCCAAGTCCTTCGTTGCAAGCACCGATGACGATTATCGTTCCGCCGTCCTTTACGGCATACTTGGAGTTGTCCAAAGCCTTCTGTGTCTGATAGAGATTGGCGTCCTTGGGAGCGCCTCCCTGTGAGACGATGACGATGTCGGCTCTTCTCTTGAGCGGCTTTCTGTACATCTTGTCGAGATATCTGCAGCCTGCTCTGTGCGCCTCGGTGACGTCACCGGCAACGCAGTAAACGATGTGCTTATGCTCATCCAGAACGGGATTTACGATAAAGCTCAAGTGGCAGAATGTCTCTGATTCTTCAATGTCGGCCCTGATGGGGTTGCCGTTGAGGTTGCCCGCGCAGGCTTTCTCGTCGACCATCATGCTGTGGTTGGCCTGGATCGCGGAAGGAGTGGAGACGCCCGGCATGAGTGCCTTTGCTCCGCCTGAATAACCTGCGAAATAGTGGAATTCGATGTTTCCGACGCCGACCCTGAAATCAGCTTCGGCTACGCTTCTCGTGATATCTACGGGAGTTCCTCTTGAAGTGGTTCCCATGTGGATGCAGTCGTTCGGATCGCTGTCCACGCATTCGACTTCGTTATAGACACGCTCTCCGACGAGCTTTTTCTTTTCCTCTTCGGTGTGGCAGCGGTGTGAGCCGAGCGCGAAAACGACTTTGATGTCCTTGGGGTCACAGCCGCCCTCGTAAAGCTCGTCAAGGATGGAAGGGATGACGTCGAAGCTCGGAAGCGGCCTTGAGATGTCGCTCGTGATGATGGCGATCTTCTGGCCGGGCTTTGCGAGATCCTTGAGACGGGGAGAGCCGACAGGATTCAAAAGAGCCTATTTAACGGCATCAGGGCCG
>SVJC01000175.1 GCA_015069215.1 Oscillospiraceae bacterium | reverse complement strand
GCGCCTCCAAGCAAAATGAGACAACTCCTTTCGTGTTTTATGTTTCTCAGTAAACCCAGACTTTGGTCTTGAGCGGAACTTTCTTGTAGATGTACTTGGCGTCATCGGTTGCCATTCTTACACAGCCGTGGGATACCTGTTTTCCGAGTACCGGGCTGTAGACCTTTTTGCCGTTCCAATAGTAAGGCCAGCTGTGGAAATAGTACGAACCCTTGAAGCTTGAGCAGTACTTGCAGCGTACGTTTGTCGCAAAGAATTTCTTCTTCTTTTTCCTTAATGCGAACGTGCCTTTCTTTGTGGGAGTGGAAGGCTTGCCGACTGCAATGTAGATGAATCTGACCATCTTCCAGTTGCCCTGGGATCCCTTGAAAACGCCGACAAAGTAGTTGCTCGTATCGCAGAGGATGAGCCACTTTGTCTTGCTGGTCAGGCTCTGGGCCTTCTCGGTCATGGCTTCCTTAATGTCATAAGCGGTTATGAGGGGTCCTTCTCTGTCGGACTTGATCTTTGCGACATCACCGGGATATCCTGCATCCTTCTCAGTAAGGACAACCTGGAGGCCCTCGATGAAACGTGCGTAATGAACTGCACCGGCACTTTCGCCGTTCTTTGCCCAGTTCGTCCAGCCGTTATCGGTACGGACATGGACACGGTAGTAAATGTCGTATTTCTGCGCGAGCTCACCGGTGAGCCTGATCTGGATCTGATCGAGCTTGCCGCCCTTGCGGCCTGCGGTCTTGCCGTTGGTCTTGTATGCGCTCCAGCCGTACTTGTAAGTATGTACGCGGTACTGGATCTTGCCCGGGGTAGAGCTCTTGAGTTTCATCTGAACAGCTTCAAGAGTTCTCTTCTTGTTTACGCTTCCTGCAAGGTTGCCCTGGGGCTTGTACTTCTCTTTCCACTTCTTGTAGCGTACGCGTGTGCGGTAAGTAAGCGTTGCGCCGGCAGGAGCCTGGAAAGGCTTGGGTGTCTCGCCTGTTGAAGGATCAGACGGGTTTGTAGGATTATCTCCCGTTGAAGGATCAGAAGGCTGCTCAGCAGGGGTGCCGCCTGAAGAAGGGGTTTCTCCTGAAGGAGTTTCTGAAGAAGGAGTCTCTCCGGAAGGCGTCTCTGATGAAGGAGTCTCGCCTGACGGTGTCTCTCCTGAAGGGGTTTCTCCTGAAGGAGTTTCAGGATTGCCGGGCGTTTCATCTGAAGCGGGTTGCTTATCAGAATCAGAAGGAGTCTCGTCTGAGGAAGATGCCCCGGGCTCGGCAGGAGTCTCGCCGTTGGCGGACTTGGGCTTTTCTGATTGTGTTTCCTTGGAAGCAGGTTCTTCCGGTTCTGCGGGAGTCTCCTTTTTGGAAGGTTCCTCTTCATCCGCGGACACATCTTCAAACATTACATAAGGCTCTGAAACAGGTTCAACGGAAGAAGATGCGGATGCGCCGGCCGGACAGCCGGAAACAAGCATCATTGCGGTAAGAAATCCCGCAGTTATCTTTTTCGCAAAACTGATCATATTTACTCTCCATCTGACTAAAGAATACTGAATTTGGAACAATGATAACCCATAATCTGTCTTATTTACAAATAATATCGCAATAAGTAATATTAATCTGCTATGAAAACCCGAAATAATAAACAGGATCGCAATCCGGAGAAGCGTTCCGGAAAGCCGGGAGCCGCACGCATTATCGTGTCGGCCGTGCTTTTTACCATCGCAGCCTTCCTGTGCTCGGGCCTTACCTGGCTTCTTTCCATCTGGCATGACATAACTTTTGACGAGATTGTCTTCTATCTTTCGGCTCCGCTGGAAGGGACCTCGCATGACGTCATGAACAGCTTTTATATTCGTGTCGTCCTTGTCTCGGTCATCGCCCTGATCGTTTTTATAGTAGCCGTCACGGTTCTCATCAAAAAGAAAAAGTACCGCATGGTACGGACGGGCATTGCAACCATCTTTGTTGTTCTGTGCCTGTTCCTCGCATGTCAGGCGGTCAGGTGCGTAGTCAGATACCGCGTCATTGATTATGTCCGTTCAAGGCTGACCAAGTCTGACTTCATCGATCAGAACTATGTCGAACCGACGTCAGAGAATGTCATTTTCCCTGATAAGAAGCGCAATCTCGTATATATCTTCCTTGAGTCTGTCGAAACGACTTTTGCAGATAAAGAGTCCGGCGGAGCTTTCGAAAAGAATGCGATCCCCGAACTGACCCGTTTGGCTACTAAAGAAGGCGAATGCTTCTCGGGTGACCGTAAGACGTTAAACGGCGGATACGTGACAACGGGCTCGTCTTACACGATGGGCGCACTGGTCGCCCAGACCTCGGGAGTTCCCATAATAGGCAGCATCGGAAATGCTGCCGCTTCATATGCGGATTCGTTCTATCCGGGACTCCGTACGATCGGCGACATCCTGAAGGAGCAGGGTTACAATCAGGTCTTCATGTGCGGATCTGAAGCAACCTTCGGAGGCAGGGCACTGTATTTCAAGGAACACGGCGGATACCAGGTCTTCGATTACGATTACGCGAGGAACAACGGATATATACCGAAAGACTACAGGGTGTGGTGGGGATATGAGGATAAGAAGCTCTTCGAATTCGCGAAAAAGAGACTTACCGAACTCGACGGCGAAGGGCGCCCGTTTAACCTGACCATGCTTACCGTTGATACGCATTTCGAGGACGGTTATGTGTGCGATCTCTGCAAAGAAGAATTTGACGTGCAGTATTCAAACGTAATGGCATGTTCTTCAAGGCAGGTAAATGAATTCATCGGTTGGATGAAGGAGCAGGATTTCTATAAAGACACAACGATAGTTCTGGTAGGTGACCATCCGACAATGGATGCGGATTACTGCAAAGCAGTTGAAGATTCGTACGGAAGGCGCTCTTATGTGTGCGTTCTTAATTCTGCTGCGGAGGTTCAAAAACCCGCACACCGCGACTATACGACATATGATCTTTTCCCCACGACACTTGCTGCGATGGGCGTCAGGATCAAGGGCAACCGCCTGGGACTCGGCATCAATCTGTTCTCTGAGACTCCCACGCTGACGGAAAGATACGGCATCGATTTTCTGAGCACGGAACTCGGCAAGAAGAGCGCGTTCTACGACAGGATCGGAAAGTTCGACATGCTCTCGAAAGACATCCTGAAAAACCTCGACTACCTTGACGTTAAGACCGGAGTGGACAAGAACGGAAAGCTTAATGTCTCTTTCTGGGGAATTGAAAACTGCAGGCAGGAGATCAAATCGGTCAGGGGAGAGTTCTGGACGGCAGACGGAAATCTGCTTGAAAGGCAGGATCTGGCTGTCGATGCGGCAAAGGTATACAGCTGCGTTTTCGATACGTCGAAGCTCTCGTTCAGGGAGATCTTTACAGGAAAGATAAAGCTTTTCGCAACGGACAGTGAAGGAACCGAGCATGAGTTTTTCGAGACCGGAAAGAATGAATCGCCCCTCAAATATAAGGAGCTTTCAGACTACCTTAATGCATTGGGAACACTGGAAGACATAACGGTCCTCATTGGAGTTAAAGACGAGGCTGCAAGAGGACTGGACCTCAAAACGGCACGCGCTTTTGAGAGCATCGGGTTGGAATGCACGCTTTTCGGAAAGGACGGATCGTCTTATCTGGCGCTTTCGGGCGGCGGAAAGAAATTCGAAAACGCCACGGCACATAAACTTGAGTATTCCGGAACCCTTAAGGACGGAACTGCTTACGAGATGATCTCGGGAGCAAGTAAATACGGAAACGTCTGCTCTATCGTGATCGGAGGCGAGGAATATGCGCCGAACAAGCGCGGCTTCAACATCGTCGTATACGATGACAAACAGGGCAGAGTAATAGACAG
>SVJC01000012.1 GCA_015069215.1 Oscillospiraceae bacterium | reverse complement strand
GGCTGTCAAAAATGGCGGTCTTTCCGGCACCGGTATCACCAACGATCGCGTATACTTCGTTGCCTATCTGATCAAAATCCACTACTGCCTCATCGGCATAGGAGATAAACGCTTTCATTCTCAACAAATGAGGTCTCATACTCTGTCCTCCCCATTCTTCTCGGCCTTTTCCGAAGCATCAACAAGGAACTTTACAAGTTCATCCGTTTCTTCTTCGAGTTTCTTTCCGCCGTCTTTACCTGATAAAGAGAGATATGAGCCTGCATTTCTGTCTTGCTGTTCAATTATCTTCTTTATCAGACTCTCCTGAACTCCATTCAGGAAATCTCCTGTCTTTTCGTAATAAAAAACACTAAATGCCTTGTCTATCGACACTTTCTCGGTCAATCCGGTCCTGCGTTCCTGGGAAGCAGTACCTGAAGCAGAGATTTCTTCTGACTTGGTAACATGGACAAGACAGGAACCGTAAACTGCACTGATCCTGTTCCTGTCATCAGAAGTTATATTCCTGTCTTCAATGTTGCAGAGAACATAGTATTTCTCCTTGTCCTGCAGAGCCCTTCCGTTCTTGATCAAGTCCTCTACGCTTCCTGATTCGATATGAAGCGTATGCAGAAGAGGGATCTCAATAAATGAGATGTCATCATCAGTGATCCTGCCGTCTTTATTTACCTCGACCATAACAACTCTTTTGTCACGGTTTATCTCAGAGAAGTCGTAGTACAAGGGACATCCGCTGTATCTTACAGTGCCTCTTCCTACCTTCTGACCGTTATGAATGTGACCGAGAGCAACATAATCAAACTTGTCATAAGCCGTGTACTCGATTTCACCCAACCCGCCTCTGGTGGTCTCGGAGTCACTGTGCTCAGGCTTAACACCGTTAGCTATTACATTCTGATGGGAAATGATCACATTACACTTGGTCGTATCTATATCCTGCGCATCGATCAGGGCTCTTGCCGCCTGATCAAAAGAAACAAGAGACGGGTCATCCAACACGCTCGAATCAGAGACGATCAGCGGATAAATATACGGCATCAGCCAAAAGACCACGCCATCTACTTCATAATGATCCATTTCCTTTTTAACGTCTCTTGCAATATAGATGTCTTTAGTTCTCAAAAACTCATTGAACTGGGACAGCCTTACACACGAATCGTGATTACCCGGAACAACAAAGACTTTCTTATTGCGGGCGGCAAGCTCGCTTATCATATGTTCAAAGAGCTTAATTGCCTCATCAGAAGGCTGCTTGCGGTCATAAATATCGCCGGCAATAAGGATAGCATCCGGCTGATGCTCATCTACCGCCTTAAGGAACTGTTCAACCCAATAGGGCTGGTCCTCATCGACCAACTGAACATCATATAAAGTTTTGCCAAAATGAAGATCTGATACATGAAAAAACTTCATATTATTACCTCGTGTTAATAGGACAACTTTACCTTTACTGCCTTAATTTTAGCATTTTGTCCGGAGATTAAACGGACTGTTCCCGCCGTCTCCCCTTTTAGAAAGGAGGGCGGCCCGGGGCACTATACCCGGGCCGCTGGAAAGGAGAACACCATGACACAAAACCCAACTAATTCACAGAACCGAAAGGAGGTAAGCTCTGTTGTTTATGGTTTCAGTATACCACCCCCGGAAACGATTATGAGGACATTAATGGGACTGAAACATGGTTTCCCGCAGATTTTCAGTCAAAGTTTTGAAGATCGGTTGAGTTGTCTCAGGCCGGTTGCTTTACTTGCCCTCTTCATCATCAGGCCATTCAGGTTCATCGTCAAAATAGTCAACGTATTCCGGCCAATCCAACTGTTGTGCCACATGCGCCCAACACTCGGTCATGACCTTGTTCACGAAACTCATTATGTTGACGATCTCAGCATAAAACTGATCATTCTCCGACATCGCGCTCAAGGCATACATGAAGTTTCCGGCAATGTAACCCATATCTGAAAGCCTTGTGGGATCTTCGGCATAAGCAAGACTCGTCTTCTCATACAGAGTCTTGCCATAATCATCAAGAACTTCATAGCTGTTGTTTATTTCGCTTACTATGTTGTCCCAGGCCTCTTCATCATAAACGGAAAGATCCACTGTAAAAGTGCCTGAGCCTTTAAACTCCCATGGCAGTTCAGCTGCCGTATCAGCACGGTATGTCTCGTATTCATTCTTTGATCCGAACAGATAATCGTCGAGCAATTCCTTCTCGTTTTCAATTGCATTCAAACAAGCTTTCCGCAGCTCTTTCGTTTTCATTACCGCGATCAGGAACTTGGCAAAATTACCGGTAACGTACCGGATGCGGCTTTCCTTCAAGGAGCGCAGTCTTTCAGGCAGCATGCATCCCAAGGCCATGTTTTCTTCAAGTACTTGAGCGTCTATGTCCGCGATATCACCGAAAACCTTCTCATACAAGCCCTTCAGTCTTGCTTCTGCCATTACGTCCGGTTTTATATATGATTCTGAAGACATTGCCAAAACTCCTTATGAATACCAAATGTGTATATTATACGCCACACCTGTCAAATGATTACCAGATCATTCATGTCTCTTGGCATTGACGTCACCAAGTGCATCAAAATACGTCCACCACATATCGAATAACGCTTTACCGACCTTGTTCTTTTTGTCCAGGAAAGGCGACAACTGATAGACCGGACCCTGAACTAACTTTCTTCCTTTGGGAACCGCATAGAATTTTCCGCAGCTCGGACAGGCAAATACACGGGCAGGGTATAGTGCATCCTTGTTTAATCTTCCCAGGAGGGCAGGATCATTTCCTTCCGGGAAGGTCGTCTTGTAAAGCCTTGTGTTGCAATAGCAGCATTTATATGCAGATGCAATGAAATTCCCATCGACTTCTCCGAAAACGCCTTCCGGAATGAGCTCATGGAAATTGAACCGTTCATTCAGCTCCTCAGGTGTTTCATCCATCTTAAACCACTCTGAATTTGCATACAGTTTGGCTCTTAATTCTGAGAGAGAATCATATTGCAGATCAAAATGCAAAATGTCATTACTCTCGAAATATGTATCTACAATGGCGTTTTCTGTTGGCAGAAATCCGATTCCCGTTATGGCGCTGAACTTCTGCATAAAGTTGTAAGATCTTTCCAGCTCGTCATCCATACCCAATTTCTGCATGAGCCTGGCAATGACGAATTCCTCCTTTGCCAGAATCTCAGGAAAACTAAGGCCTGAGACCTTGTACAGTTCCAACCAGATCTCAAATGCTTTTTCATTGACATCCCTGGCCTTCAGCACATTTGCAGGAGAAATAAAGTCTCCTCTTAACATGAGGCCGGTAAAGAAACGAACCTTACAGATATGCGCCCGCAGGACCTGTTCCATGACAATGCTCGAACGGTTTGACAACTCAACAGATTCCTTTAGACTGTTCTCCAGTGCTTTCAGCTGTTCTCCGGCCAATTCATAATCGCCTTCACTCAATGAAAGGCTGACAGATCTCAGGCAAGGCAAAGACAAACAATTCACAGGACACGCTCCTTCTTGCCTCATTATTACATTAGCCGTTTCAAGGCTGACTATCGTACGTCGTATCTCATCGTGGTAGATCTCAGCCTTTCTCCAAAGTATATCGAACAATATACGTGAAAAACGCTGAAGGCTCCATGCATCGGCAAATCTTTTCATCCCGGCCGGCGATCTGACAACGCTGGCGTAAAGCTTGCTTACAGCCAAATCCAGAAGCTCTTCCTTCTCCCCTTCATATTCTTCGGCAACAACGCCATCAACAAGCTGTGTAGTCATATAAGCTAAAGAAGACAGATATCCTTCTTCTGCAGCTTCCTTGAACAATTGATGGGATAAGACTATGTTCTTTTCCGTTTCCAGTCCTTTTTCATATGCCATGGCAAGCAAATGCTTATATTCAGGTGACGACCCGGCCGGCTCTCCGAATTTCTCTGCAACTTCCAAAAACTTATCTCTCAGCGACTCCTTGTCGGAAAAATCATAAAGATCGCCAAATGCCGGAAAAGTTGCTCTGATTTCATTAATGTCGGTACCGGTCATGATCACCGGGATCAAGATCTTACCTTCTCTTTCTGCCTGGGGGTATTCCTCTCGGATCACGTAATTGTTTTCTTCAGTCAAAGACGGAGTAACAACAAAGATAGTGATGTCCGAACTGCTCATCTCACCGGCCAGTCTCTCGTTATAGTTTTCTCCGGGCACAAGTGCATCATCATAAAACAAAGCCATATCACGGAGTTCCGGGATCTCTCTTATAAATTCTATAAGCCGGTGAAGCTCGACTATGTCTTTCTTCCGGTAACTGACAAATGCCTTGAAGCGGAAGAGATGCTCCATCAGTTCCTTCTGTTCTTCGCTTAATCCAACAATGCGGTAGGGATCAACATTATTGTCATAATATGACTGAAGCCTTTTCAGATAATCATCACCCTTGTCCAGCAGATGGATGTTCCCGCACAACCTGCTGAATTTATTGCCGATGTTTCCTGCACCGGCCGTCTTGACCGGAAGGATCCTGGCCTTATTCTCCATGGCAGCGGGATACATGACGCATCGGGCGAAATTGTCAGACTCAAGAAAAAGATCCGATACTGCAAAAACGATCAATTTGAATTCCTTAGCCCAAGAACGGGCTTCTTCAGCAGACCCGGAATCAGTCATATGGATGAATACCCTGCAGTCAGTGATCTTGAGCATGTCCAATGCGATCTCATCAAGTTCATTCTCTTCCGACGGGCATCCGAATACGCCGATAGAAGGGATATCCTTAAATCTTTCGGAAAGGACTTCCCTCTCAATGATCTTAAACTGTTCCGTAACCACTGTTTTAATGCCGTTCATTGTCAATGTACCTCCCCGTTACCAAATGGTAATATCAACCGATTCCGAACCCTTCGTGACCTTGAGCTTTCCTTTGGTAGCTTTGGCCTTAAGAAGCTTTGTATTGATGCCCGCTTTCTTGTTGTAGCGGATCTTGACCATATCCGGAGAAGGATGCTTCTTGGTAAGCTTCAGGCTCCTGATATCAAGGCAGTCAGATCCTTTGACCGCGAAATTTAGTCTTCCTCCGGTGACTGCTATGGTTCCCTTGACCGTCAGCTTGCCGCCTTTCATTATCGTGATCTCCTGAGGCTCTACCTTAGGGATCTTGGCCTTGCCGACATTAACGGTGACCTTCGTCCAGATCTGGCAGTCCATCCTGTTGCCTCTGTCATCCTTGACATTGGATTTGCCCTTGGTAAGTATCGCCTTGACCATGGCTGCCTCGAGCTTGTTTCTTTCGTCATAGGACGATTGCGGTCCGTGATATGTCAGGTCGATGAAATCGCCTTTGGATGTGACATTATAGGCAAGATAATCAGCTACCGGTGACATGTCTCCCGTGCCGGAATTCTTGGATACACCCTTTGGCATGGAGACTTTGGCCTTGTTTGCTCCATGAATGACGACGATCATGACATTCTTCTTTGCGAAATCATCCTTGTTAAATGACTTGGCTGAGACAGAAAGCCCTGACAGATCAACGGCTGAAGCATTCTCCAGCTCGAACAATGTTTTCTGGCCGGCCTTCTTGTATGCCGCGTTGCCGTCAAGCGTGCCTTTTATCGTTACGGCATGCTGTTCACAGTTAAGATTTACGCCGAAGATATCGTCCTTGGATACATCGATCGTGATGTCGCCTCCGAGAGTTATGCGGTCTGTTCCCGACTTCATCTGTTCTTTTATCTCATCAAGAGTCTTTACGGGCGGTGCTGAAGGACCTGCCCTTCCGCCGGGATTGCTGCCGTCCGGAGCGTTGCCTCCGCCTTCTCCGTCGACCAGTGCCTTCCATTCGCCTGCATACTTCTCATCAGACATGCGGCACATCTCGATGAACTTTTCTTCAGTCTCTCTTGCGGCACCGTCAACATTTATCTGGCGGTAGTGCTCGTTCTTTCCTTCGTCAAAACGCTCACGGTAACTCTCGTAATCCTCATCACCCGCGATCATGGCACCGAGTCCTACAATGTTGAGGTTGGGATCAGCCTTTATGAGCCCGATGAAATCGCGTACTCCGTCCCAATAAGGCTTGCCGACGAACTCCTCCTTGCGGAATCCCGGGGTATATTCACTTGTGCCGCAGTTGGTAATGGTGTTCCCGTCACAGATCATGTAAAGGTCCATTGCAACGTTCCCGCCGTTATGCTCGGTCTCAACTCTGACACCGATATAGTTGACACCTTCGACCGGCTTGGGCGCAGGCGTGGGGCCTTCATCAGGCTCTGACGAAGAAACACTCTCACTGCCGCCGGCATTTCCGCTGACACTGCTGCCTGCAACACTGCCACCCACATTACCGCTGCATCCTGAAAGCAGCACGGTAAACGCTATCGAAAAAGCAAGCATTACAGCAGTTATCTTTTTCATGGTGCTTCTCCTTTTCGGTGCTTCCTCGAAGACTAATGAACGATACGTAGTTTCATATTAATTGTTTAAGCATTCTCTATCAACAAAACAATCTATTAACAATGTAAGAACCGGTCTCTTGTTTTAAGGTTCTTATACGTCATTTCCATAGTTTCTTACTCCTTCTATTCTTCCCTCGGCCAGCTTCCTTTGCAAAGACATCACCATAGAATCTCGCAGATAAACTCACCACTTGAGTAAGAATTGATGAGCAAAATTGCGAATTTGTGTTCAAGATGAAGTTATTCGCAGTTCTACTCACCACTTGGCCAGGAAATGGCGAGAATAATTGCGAAGTTGAAGTGGTGAGCATTTTGGCGAATTAGTGTTCAAGCGGAGTGCCGGTCAAAGTCAATGACTACAACAAAGCCTAAGCCTATCCCTAATCTCCATCCCCGCCACTCATATACCTTGCGGTATTCTTTCCCCAAACATTCCCAAAAACCGACACCAGCCCGTCCGACTGTTGCTAAATCAACAGATGCACGCAAGATTATCCATATTATTGCCGTCTCCCGGGTGCAATACTGATAACCGGAAATGCTGACCGGCAGGTCGGCGGGATAATCAACTTTTCGGAGGATGTATTATGAAAGACAATGTGGCACCATTTACTGCCAAAAAGACGTATCTGATAATAGGCCTGGCATTTATTGCACAGATGCTGATCGCTATTCTGGCGTCGTTTCTCATTTTCAGGCCGTTCAGCGATGCTGAGAAGCTCAAGCAGCTCGTTAGTGTGATCACTCCTGCGGGAGCGTTTCTGCTTATGTATGTTCCCAGAGTGATCGGCGTCATCGCGTTTTGGCTCATAGTACGGGCAATACCGTTCAAGCGCCAGCCCGGCAGCAAGATGGGCTTTGGCACGATCTTGCAGCTGTTCTTCATCATGTATGCTTTTTCGAGCGTTGCAAACATAATAGGTATCGGCATGAACATGCTCTCGCCTGCAGGCACCCAGACGCCGACAGACCAGATATCAGGCATGATCTCGACCGGCAATATCGGCGGCTTTATCATCGTTCTCATGCTGGCACCCGTATTTGAGGAGCTTGTCTTCAGAAAGATGCTCCTTGACAGGACAGCCGGATTCGGCGAGACAAACGCAATCTTATTCTCTGCAATCTGCTTCGGTCTGTTCCACGAGAACCTGACCCAGTCCTTATATACATTCGGCATCGGTCTGATCCTCGGATATGTCTACATCAAGACAAGGAATGTATTCGTCACCATGATCATGCACTTTGTCTTCAATTTCATGGGAACATCCGCAATGTACGTGCTCCCGATGATGGAAAAGGGAGGCAGGTCTCCTGCACTCATCGCCGTAGTCGCCCTGATCATGTGCGCTATGGTAGTCTCCAACGTTCTGGGCATCATCTTCCTCATCAAGTGGATCAGGAACAAGAAGTTTGTCTTGAACAACAACACCGAGCACTGCATTCAGAAGAAAGACGTTTTCAAGACAATCTACCTGAGCGCATCAGTAGTCGTCTTCTTCGCACTGTGCCTGTTCTCGATCGTGGCCAGCCTCTTTAATATCAAGGTGTTCTGAGTCCTCGAAAACCGGACCGGGCACCCGCCCGTGAAAATAACTAAAGCGATGCGGCAGATCAGTTGCATCGCTTTGAAAAGAATTGCGTTGAGTTACAAGACACGTTTCCTTTTTGTTTTTGTTAGGCCGTTATTACATATTGCTGTATGTGTCTTTAACGCTTTCTGATCTGTTCCCGCCACTGATGCTCTCCCGGACTGAGCTACACACCCGGAAACGGTCCTAATGCTCCGGTGCGGGTGGGTTTTAACCACCGTCCTTCATATGGCGCTAACGGATCTTGTAGTCATGATATCAGGTCGTATGTGTACATTTCTGGACATCGGCCTGCTATTCTTCCCTCGGCCTGCTTCCTTTACACAGACATCACCATAGAATTCGCAGATCAGCTCACCATTTGAGCAGGAAATGATGAGTAAAATTGCGAATTTTCTTTCAAGATAAAGGATTTCGCAGATTAACTCACCACTTGAGTAAGAATTGATGAGCATTTTTGCGAATTAGTGTTCAACCCAGCACAGACTGTATTTCATCAGCTTCTGCCGGACTCAAGGTAATTAACAGACTGCTGCCCGACACATCGAAAATCTCAACTTTGGTAAAGTCAGCTGTCTTCGTGATCTCCATGCGGGAATACTTGCTTCTGTCGATTTCTCTGATCTGCTCGGTTTCGCCGAGGAAAACGGCGATAACGATCTTTTCGTTGCTGATATAAAGAAACTGCATCGGGATGAACTTATCCTGATACATATAACCGGCACCAAGTTTTTCCTTAAACTTGCCGGGCACTTCAGGATCAAAAGCAGAAGTCGTCACATCAGAAGAAGCCGTGCCTGATGCAATCGTGCTTTCCGCCATTGTCTCGATTGAAGCAGCAGAGGATGTGGAAACAGTCGCAGAGGATGGCGCCTGTCCATTTGAGACAGAACACCCTCCGATCGCAAGCGAAAGGATTGCCGTAATTGTCAGGATTGCTATTATTCTCTTCATTTTCTCACCTTGCAGACTTCTCTTTTGTCTCAACGACCGTATCGTAGACCGTTCAGAACGCCAACAGCAGCTTTATTGCACTGTCAGCATCCATATCTGCTTCAACATAATCTGTCCCGGATAAACCTCCCTGTACATATACAGTATCAGGGCCTGTCGAAGTAATCTGAAAGACTATGGGATGCTCGACCCCGTGATTGTTGTGATTAAGTTCAATACAGTACCCGGAATCATCACCGGTTCTTCTCGGACCTGTAGGATAATCTCCGCTCATTGAAACAGTAAACTTTCCCGGATCTCCCAGATAAAGACCGTACAAGACATAATCACAGATACCATACGGAGCGATGGCATCCAGTCGGGCTTTTTTCACGGTAGAACAACGATCCCAGTCGATATCATTGGCATTCTGTTCCAGGAATGAATATGCCTTTTCTTCGTTTTCGATAAGATCATTGAAAATGCTGACAAACTTTTTCGCCAATGCTTTGGTCTCTTCGTTTACGCCCTCGATATAGGCACAGTACATTTTCGAATAATCGGAAGCCGGGATCACTTTTAACTTCTCATAGATCTCCGGAGCATTAAATCTGAAATAATTGTTTAGAAAAGCCTGCCATGTGGATATGTTTAGATCATCTTCCTCGTAATAGTAATCACTTATCTCTTTTATACGCTCACCGACAGATGCGATCTCCGGATACGTAAGATCTATATTTATAGAGATGCAATCCTTTCCAATATAGGTATAAAGATATTCAGACATGGGGTTGCTCCTTTACGTGATAAGCTACTGTTATTATCTCCTCTTGCCCGTTTGACACTCAATTACCATTCTGTAAACATTTGGCATCATTACCTTGTTCCTGCCTTATCAAATGTCCATAGACGCCCTTGAGAACAACTGCTTGGACCTGATATCTTCCATCTGACCCTTGAGCATGATCAGGTGGTAGTCATTTACAAAGCACTCCAGCGGCATGTCGCCTTTAAGAAAGTGGCTCAGCGATACCAGTATCTTCTGCTCGCCTTTGAGTTCTTCCTCGGGACAATACTCAAAATCTATATGGTGTCCCCATGTGGCCTTTTCGCACAGGGAACCTATGTTAGTCTGGTAGTAGCCGAACAGGTGCTTAATCTTATCTTCTTCACCGGATGTATCAATATCATCCTTGGAACAGGTTCTCAGTTCGTTCATCACGGTCACTCTCTCATCATCCTGACATTCGTGTGAGGCATAGCGGAGAAGATCGCCTTTCTTGAAAGGAACGGGAATGTCAGGCCACATATTTATAAATAAGTACGTTATCCGGTAGTATTCGTCCTTGTCATAACCTTTGAGATCACGGCCTTCCACGTCAAAAAGCTTTCCGTCTCTAGAATACTGACAGAACATAGCCTTATGAGGATCGAATCCTTTCTTTCTCATGCAGTATCCTGCAATATCTGTCCTGGTGTCTTTCTCAATTATCTTCGAAAAGCATTCATCATAGCTTCTGTAGGGACCAAAGTAAGGATGGAAAAAAGAATGATAGCGATCCTCATAAATATAGTAATACTCGTAGTATTCATCATCACCACATTTTCGAAAATCTTCCAGATATGCTTTTTCCAGATCAATATATGCCTTTAATAGCGAATAGAAACTCTCAACGGTCTCATCATTATAGGGAGACACCAGCCTGCAGTCCGGCATGGTGTTCATGATCTCGTTCCATGCTGATATCTTTTCATCCAACGGCAAGTCGACACATCTGTTAACGATCCATGCAGCGTCAGAAGCGCTAAATTTATAGTCGATGCTTCTTAAGTACTCTCTGACATCCTTTGAATTTACATATTTTAAAATGTCCATTTACACCCTTTTCAGTCTTACCATATATTCAGAAGTAAGTCTTCGAGTTCTATAAAGAACCTATAGACTTATCAGGTTGATAAAAGCTTCCGGGGTGAGATCCAGGAAGAATCTGCCGTTTCTCTCCCCTTCATAATCGCCATACTTAAATGAAATATACATCACTCCACCGTTTACAAGAGCATCTCTCATCTTGATTAACACTGCCGGTAATTGAGTTTTGGCGACATGCAGCAAAGAAGCGCATGCCCAGATCGCATCGTACTTATTGACATCATTCAGATCAGTGAAGTCCATGTATTTAACCTGTATGTTGCATAGTTCACTGGCGAGTCTGCACATTTCGCTCGATCCGTCACAAGCATCTACTAAATAACCTTTTTGTATAAATGCCTTGGTATCTCTTCCGGATCCGCATCCAAAGTCCAGTATTCTGCCGTGCTCAGGAACATATTTGAGGAAATGCTCATAGTGAGCGGACATATCCGCATTAACCGTTGAGTCAAAGAAAGCCTGTGCATTATCCTGATAGTACTGCTTTGTATCGCTCATACGGTTAGATCCTTATATTCCCAATTCCAATCAAATCCGCAGTCGTGGGCAGCTTTGTAAACGGGGTGGATTACAGCCTTCAGTCTTTTTGCAAATTGCTCATATGAGAGTCCCGGACAATATACGCGATCAAGAACATCAGTATTGTTTATGTGTTCTTTTGCACACTTCTCAAACTCATTATGAATACCCTCATACTTCCACATCAATTCGTATGATTTATATTCCAGCTGCGCGAGCTTCGGGAAATACAGATCCCATTTGGGAAGATAATTGCTCTTGGAGCTGTTTATGCTTTTTGTAGTCGGGCTCAGATTCCAGAATTCATCATGCGCAACATAAGACCATGGTACAAAATGGTCGATCGATATATCATTATCCGTCAACTTCAGGTCATTATAAATCTCATATACCGGCTCAACAGACAATATGCATTTCCAGTATTTCTTTACCTTCTCAAGTTTACGCTCCTGCGGAGGGTATAACTTGTCTGCAATGCCCGGAACACTCGGATTGCGTCTCTGCAGATAGTGGATCATATGATACTCTATCCATCCGAGGAGTATTTCCCGGTTTCTTCTTATGTATTCAGCCCAATCCTCATTGATTATTATTCTTGATGACAATCCATTGATCGCATCAAAATAATAGATCAGCCGTTCTGCCTGATTTATCTTATTCGCCAGATCTGATGCCCGGACATTCCATGTTTTGCCTTTAATATCTGATAAGAACGGGGCCTGTAGACGGTATGGGACATTATAGGTCAACGTGGCTTTCTTTGCATTGATTTCCTTGTCTTTAAGCCCGGCCAAATATTCAATGATTACGGTTTCTTTTTCTGATGACTTAAGCTCAGGATTCTTGGATTTCATTAATTCTATTACTGTCTGAAGAGTATCCCTGGGGCCGAGATTCAAGTGATACTCAGTAACCATATACCAGGCATCGGCTATCATCTTGTCTATGAGTTCTTCATATGTTAAGACCTGTTTGCCATCGCACACAGCATTGACAATTGCTTTGAACCAAAACAATTTGTAACACTCGCTGGTGTTATCGAACAATCTGGCAAGATAACCGGTATTCAGATCTTCAGCATATGGCAGATTCATTTTTCATCCTTTTTGTCTGGCGCTGGATTTCATTATTTGTATAAATTGTAATATTAAAATATTAAATAATCTTTAATTATCAAACAACAAATAAAGCAACACCTGCAATTCCACCAGACGGTGCCACTTTGATTCTGTTTTGCGGATCTGCTCAGAACAAGCTCCGTTAGTTCTTGGGCTGTTCATGATGTTCGTTTCTCTTCGATAAGTTTTTGGGCCACACTCTTACTGACAATTCTCATTTCATCATCATCTTCTTTGATATTTGAAACAAGATTCATGCTGCCGTACCAAAGAATCTCTTTATCAATGACAGCATATCTGGAAGGGATATAGTCAACAAACAATAACTTTATGCCGGCCATCTTTAGTTTATTATGAATACTCTCAATTCTATTCTTAATATCATCAGAGTATTTTGAAGACGGATATGTGATAAGAGAGATGGTGGCTTTCTTATTTACTATACCTGCATATAATCGAAGCAGACGCTCACTTCCCGGTGTGCTCACATACGGACTAGAGATTACCACCTCCGCTTTGGTATTAAATATATCGCTTTTAAAAACTTCACTATAGGTCTCATAGTCATAGAAATACCGTTCATCCGGTTTAACTTCTGCATCCTGAGACAGCTCATATCCGATTCTTTTATAGGTACGGAGACGTTTGTTATACATATTGGCAAACATCTCGATATGATGATCAACATAATCTATTACAGTGACTTTGTTCTTCCCGTCATAACTTCGGTTAAGCCGTCCCGTGTATTGTTCCACATTTCCGTCCCAAGCTATCGGCATGGCAAGAAACAACGTATCCAAACGGGAACAATTGAAACCTTCTCCAACATACTGTCCTGTAGCAAGAATGATCAGAGATTCACTTTCAGGTATAGAACTAAGTCGTTCTCTTATTTCCTTTCGTTCTGACTGCTTCTTTCCGCCTGTCAAAACAAGTACGTGATCGGCTTTATCTTTGACCTTTTCGAAAAGAACGTCAAGTTGTGCTTTTCGCTTCGATAACACCAAAGGTGTGTGTCCCTGCTTTACACATGCATCAATATCTGAAGCAATAATGCTATTGCGAAGATCACTGTTAACCACGATTTCATAGGCTTCATTTGATGTCAGTTTTTCTTTTGTGGAAATTATCGGAGTAAATCTGGGCTCGAGGATATGCTCCATTCCCTGCAAACGGATCTTATCTTTGGCTGTAAATCTGAAACGGACAGGTCCAAACTGCATCAACACCGTTTTGTCTTTGCCGTCTTCACGCTTTACAGTAGCCGTCAGACCATATACACACTTTGCATTTACTTCAGATAATACCGCCTCTATGCTCTCAGCGGCGCCGTGGTGGCATTCATCCATTATCACCATGCCATAATCTTTGACAAAGGGTTTTATTGAATCACCGGATCCAAGAGAAGTAACCATGGCAACATCAATAATTCCAGTCATAGAATTATGAGATCCTGCCAGTCTTCCAATCAGACTTTTTCTGGTCTTCACCCTTCCGGTTTTGGTCGTGTACTTCGGATAATCCTCATTAATAACAAGAAAACGTTCGAGATCATTTACCCAGTTCTGCATAATCTCACTAGTGTGAACGATAATCAATGTGTTTACTTTTCGTTCTGAAATCAGATATGATCCGACTACAGTCTTGCCGAATCCTGTCGTCGCTGCAAGTACTCCAATATCGTGTCCTGCCAAACTGTTAACGGCATCTTGTTGCTCTGGATATAATTCGCCTGCAAAGGAAACATTAATCTCTTTACCCGTGTTACGCTCATCCTCAACAGAATAGTCAATCTTTGCTGCTTTCAGGTTTTCGCAGAGTTTATTCAGGCAGCCTCTCGGAATTGCTATGAATTGATCAGTATCCTCTCCGCAATAAACTATTCTCGGAATCCCAAAGGTCGAGATGCTCATTCCCTGATTTCTAAAATACTCCGGATTATTGTATGCTGCTAATCGTCTGATCTTATTCTGAAGTCTTGGCTTAATCCCGGTCTTGTCCACATATACTTTATCTGCAAGAACAATCCGAACCGTTCCATTTGCATCAGAGCTCTTAAATCCGGAGCAGTTTTCCCACGGAGTCTCATCAATTGATAATTGTCTTGATGTTTCGTTGTCAGTATCACTGCCGCTTATACTGTATTTGCTGCCCCATGAGGACAATTTCTCATCAATGAATTCTTCGATGAGCTTGCCTGTATTCTTGAGCACACTCCACTGATCATGATAAGGTCGCCATTTTTCATCAACAAAGACACTGTTCCCATTCTTTACCGCACGCCCTTGTAATGGAAGAGCTACAAGATTTCCTAGACCGCCTTCCGGAAGTTTATCCTGTGTGGGAATCATACGATCATAAGTATCAAAAGACTGCTGATTAACACTCTCAGCCCCCTTATCCAAAAGAGCAGCACCGAACATTCTGGCCTTCTTGATGTTTATCGCCTTTTCAAAAAACATCCAAACATGTGCTCCTTTGCCGGAGCGCGACTTTTCGACCAGACAGGGAACGTCATTATCTGCACAAATTGCTCTCAAAGCATTGGCTTCTTCCTGCCACTTTATTGAGTCCGAACTCTCAACGTGATCATCAAAATCGAAAACAAGATAGTTGCATGTTCCATCCGGCCAAACAGGATATAATCCTACAACATCAGAACAGTCTTCCTTCACACCCATCAAATGCGCATATATAACGTCTCCCGTCAATGGTTTGTACTTCTGATTGGGACACGATTGGCATTTGGTGTTCTTGCCGTCTTTCTTACCGCAGAGCCCGGCCTTCCAAAAGTTTTCGCATTGAGTGTAATAGCCATGCTTTCCTGTCTTTACATTAGGTTTGCCGGAACGAAGACTATAAACATCTCTTCGACCCTTGAACATTGAATAAAAGAATTGAACCAGTTCCCTGGTAATAGGTTCTTCTTTTATGTTTATAGCTTGCGGCTCATTCTTTTTAGGATCTTTATCTGCGTTATCATAAGAAATACCGGCGTCATCCAGCAGCTTCTTGAGATACTCATTCTCTGCCTCAAGCTGCTTTATACGTTCGGTCAGCTCGTTGAACTGTTCGTCTGCCAAAACTCTCATTATGTTTGCCTTTGTATTATCATATGCTCTCTATTATCGTCGGATCCAATAAAAAATCATAGATATTTACCATAAGGACTCCGCTCTCATCATAGTGCGGCATTATAATATCTCCGGTTATGACAATTCGTTTAAATGTATCTTTAATATTTCTAAAGGGACGTACTTCCTGTTCTCGTTTATCTTCATCAGGAAGAGAATATGCCGATTGAATATAATATCTGGAAGAACCTTTATTACAGATAAAATCAATCTCAAGCTGCTTACGCAGTTGCTTGCCGTCTCTGTCTCTTTCTACTACAGGTACCACACCTATATCAACGTTATAACCTCTCATTCGCAGTTCATTATAGATAACATTTTCCATCGAGTGCGTAGGCTCGATCTGCCTGAAATTTATCCGAACGTTTCGGAGCCCAAGATCACTGAAATAGTATTTCTGCGGAGTTTCAATATATGATCTGCCCTTAATATCATATCGGGTTGCTGATTCCAGAAGAAAAGAATCCTCCAGGTATCCCAGATACTTTTTTATTGTCGGACTCGTTATCTTTGAGTGTTTTACACTCATAAATGTATTTTTCAGTTTTTCAGGGTTAGTCAAAGAACCTATAGATGAAGACAGTATATTCAGCAGATCTTCTAATTCACTTTCATGCCTCACCTTGTGCCGTTTCATTATGTCGGAAATATAGATCTCACTATAGAGGTTGGACAGGATATCAGCTTTGTCACTGTTATCTTTACTTAATACAACGAGAGGTATACCGCCATACATCATATATTGTGAGAAACCTTCGTATTTGTCTCCTGAAAATGCCGACATAAACTCAGCAAAACTCAATGGATACATATGTATCTCATCACCACGTCCGGAAAACTCTGTGATTATATCTTTAGACAGGAATTTCGCATTACTTCCCGTAACAAACAGATCCATATTCCTTTTCCGCAGATAACCGTTCAGTACTGATTCAAACGAATCCAATAACTGTACTTCGTCAAGGAGCAGATAATACTTCTCTTTGCCTACGCAGACAGTCTTTATATATTTCATGAATTTCTGCGGATCGACTTTTCTGTCTTTCTTCTGAAGTTCAACTATGTTTTCACCGATCATTTCAAGATCATCAGCCGAATCAAATGCAAATCTGATTATATGATCCTCTGGTACACCGGTGTCCAAAAGATAATCATAAAATAGCGTATTTAGGAGAAATGATTTGCCGCACCTCCTAACGCCGGTTATTACCTTAACCTGACCGTTACCAATTCGGTTTATCAGTTTTGACAGATAGAAATCCCGCTTGATGTCCATATGCCCTCCAAAATGGATTTTTATCACTTGTGACACTTTTCTATTCCACAATAGGCTATTAATACCGTCACGTCAAGATGTCTGCAATAGATTTTTGTCACTTGTGACACTTTTCTATTCTAGAAGCATGTGGAAAAGTATAAAAACACCGCCCTGTATTCCACAAGGCGGTGCCTTTTTGATGTTTGTTTCAGAACAAGCTCCTCTGGTTCTCGGGTTGTTCAAAATAGTCGGTTAGGTATTTGTCGAGGATCCTTTCCGTGGCGACTGTTTTCGTGAGACCGGTCTCTGTGCAGAAACGGTCGAGCTTGTCATAAACCGAGGCGTCGAGCTTCATGTTCATGACCTTCGAGTTCTTCTTTATCTGTGGCATAAGAGTCACCCCGATCTTTTAGAACTGCATGAAGTTTCCTCTTGCAATGACCTTGTAGTCTGCGACGTCCTTTTTCTTGACCTTCTTGTTGCCGAACAGAGTTGTAACCTCAAAGCTGGTCTTGCCGCCTGCTGCCATTTCGTTTGCATAAGTATAGCCTATGTCGAGGATCTCGCCATTCTTGTCAAAGAATACTACTACGACCATAACGTCGATGGAGTTTGTGGCTTCAGAGGTGTTGTTTGTAAGGCGGCCTGTAACTTTAAGTCCTAAGCCGTGGTTGTTGTCTCTTATGTCAACGTCTGAGACATCATAATCAACGATTGCTTCCTGCCCGTGCTTGCATACTTCAACGGTAAAGGTGGGGACCAGCTTGATGCCGTTCTTAAGAGAAACACCCTCGTCGATCAGACCGTCGTGGAAGAAGTAACCTAGTTCACCGGGAGCGATGACATCAGGTGCCTTGGAGACCATTGTGTCTGACTGAAGGAGATGACCTTCGTTATCTTCAAAGTCAAAAGTGCAATCCTTGAGATAGATATAGGTCTTGCCTGTGTTCTTGATCTCTACAACGCCGCAGTAATTCTCGCGCTTGAGAGAATTCTTATAGTGAGTGAAGGTGGTGTGAACGATCTCGTACTCTGCTTTCTGCTCTGCCGTGGTCGTTGTAGCTTCGGTCGCCTCCTGGCCGTCTGCAGTGGTAGCCGTGTTGCCGTTGCCGTCGATTGTTACGCTTCCGGTCTCCTTTGTGTTGCTTGCGCTCGATGCCATTGCCATGCCTGCAAATATGCAAACTGTCAGACAGGCACATAATGTCCTAAGTAATGTTCTTTTCTTCATGATGAGTAAACCTCCGTTCTATGATCTTTGTTATCAGCAGGGCTACTGCTATCGCAGCCATCTCCGTGACTATGTCCCAAGGATCGAAAGTGCCGGGGATCTTCCCTGAGATCTGTATGACCTCAAGGATCACTGCTGCGATAGCCGTAACCGTAATAACCGTAATGTCGTGATCACCCTTTGACGGATCTTCAAAGACGAGCTTTAAGCAGAAAAACAGCGAATATGCCCACAGGAAATCGCAGGCAAACCGCTTGATCACCATGGGGTAGCTTATGACCGGCAGTCTCGGGAAGAATAAAGCATACATATCTGAGACATATGTGCTTTCTGATCTTGTCAGATAGATGAGCAGCCCGGCGGTGAGCGGTACGATCACGTTAACTGCATAAAGTGCTTTTCCTTTCAGATCCTTTAACCCTCCGTTCATCAAAGATGTAGATTGATGTATATGGGTATATTAGCTTCGTGAAAAGTGTTGTTGGTATGCTGCCGGCATACATGAAAATGCCTCAGCGGACTATGCCCGCCAAGGCATTCAAAATAATAAACTATTAGTCAGCCGTTAATCCAGCGGGGCGAAACCGTAATCTGCCAGAAGGCTGTTGACGCCTGCTATATTCATCTTCTTGCCTATCGCGTAGATGATGAGGCTGTCACGGCGGTTCTTGGCATATAGGATGCCTTCCTGGGCGATCTCGAGGGCTCTCTGGCATTCGGGGAGGGCCATCTTGCAGGCTACTGCCATCGCGATGATCTTGTCTCTTCCGGGATTCTTACTGCCGTCCATGATCTGGTAGATGTAAGTGCGGTCAATTCCGCTCTTTTTCTGCATGTCGGCGGTGCTCATGCCCTTTTCCGCGAGGATCGCTTTGATGTAAGAACTTAAGTCTTTCGGGTACTTGTCGCGGATCTCTTCAAGGTATTTGTCGAGCTCGGCGGTGTTTTCCGTGGACTGGAGTTTCTCCATCAGGTCACTCGTCTTGTCTGTCATAGTTCCTTCCTCTCGTCTATAATTGTTATATGCATAACATGTCCGAGTACAAAGAATTATATCACTACGATGATAAGCGCAGCCTCGTGATGAACGAGGTGACCGGTGATGTCCGCATGATGAAAAGACTCACTCATTTTGACGAGGACGTTTATGCTTATCTTTCTTCGCACAGGGATATACATGTGCCCGTTATCTACGACTATTGGAGGGAAGGGGACCTCCTGATCGTCATTGAAGAGGTCGTGCAGGGCAATACTTTCGATATCGTGATAAACGACCGGACAATGCCGGATAAAGAGAAGCTGAAGCTTTTCGTCGAGCTGCTCGAAGGACTCAGGTTCCTTCACAGTGCGGATAAACCGATAATCCACAGGGATCTGAAACCTTCAAATATAATGGTTACCGAGAAGGGCGAGGTCAAGATCTTAGATTACGATGCAGCAAAGATTTATAAGGCTGACAGCACCGGAGATACCACTAATCTCGGAACGGCAGGTATGGCAGCTCCCGAGCAGTACGGATTCATGCAGTCGGACCCCAGAAGCGACGTGTATGCTGTTGGAAAGATGCTCGCGGATGCTTTTCCGGGCAACAAAAAGATACAGAAGATCGCAACCAAGGCTTCAAGCTTTGATCCTGCCGACAGATATGCAAATGCGGGTGAGTTCTCTGACGTACTGACCGGAAGGATCAGCCCCGAATTAAAGCTAAAGCCCCTTTTCCCGCCGCCGGGCTTTCGGACCAGGAAATGGTGGAAGATCCTTATCGCCATGTTCGTCTACCCGTTTATGCTGTTCATCATATTCGGAGTAACATCTGCGAAGTCTACTCCGGCTGAAAACGTTGAAACAAAGATAATATTTGCTTTGATGTTATTCGGTGTGTTGGATATCTGGACTTCCTGGACAGGACTGTTCGATGTCATGCCGTTTATCAATCACAACAACATATTCCTGCGGATCTTGGGCAAGCTGGTATTCTCAGCCGTGTGGCTGGTTCTTATGTGCGTGATACTGATGTTTATTGAAGGATTATTAAGTCTTTACGTTCCTAAGTAGGTTCTTCTGATCGCCTCTACGACCTTCACATCCGCAGGCAGCCAGCCGACTAGATCCAGTTCGTCTTTGGCAAGCCACTTGGCCGCTTCATGTTCGAGGAGTGTCATTTCCGTTCCTTCTTTGAGCTCTGCCCAAAAGCAGTCCATTGACAGGTGGAAGGTTGGGTAATCGTGTTCTACTGTTGTGAGGAAACCCGTGACTTTTATGTCTGCACCGAGTTCTTCTTTGATCTCTCTGACGATCGCATCCTCGGGCTTTTCGCCCGGTTCAACTTTGCCGCCGGGGAATTCCCAACCATCTTTGAAATCGCCGTAACCTCTTTGGGTCGCGAAGATCTTGTTGTCCTTTGTGATTATGGCTGCCACAACTTTAACTGTTTTCATCCTATGTTAACTACTTCATGCTAAATGATGTGGATCCAGATGGTATCCGGAGTCCTGTGATCTTTAATGTTTTCTTTGTTTCCAAAGATGAGGTAATCATTCTTATAAGTGACCTTATCTTCGCCGAATATTACTTTGAAATATCCTGTCAGCTCCTTCTTGAATTCTTCAGAAGCAAGAATATACATATACGGATAGCGGCTAGGGAAATAGTAATACTGAGGGTCATCTACCAGCCCAAGCAGGTAGGCAACAAATGAGGTTTCAATATCCCCGCAGATATCCACGGAGCACTTTTTCGATCTGGCGTAATCAACTATGGTCTTAAATAAGTAGATCTCCTGACAAAACCCGTTTTTCTTGATCGTATCCATTTCCATGAGGATCCGGTAATATAAATCTCTCATATAATCAGATTCCATATCGGCTTCCGATTCCCGGGCTTTTTCTTCAAAAACTTCCTTGCACTTAAGTTTTAGCTTTTCATAGCAGTTTTCGAAGAAAGGATCATCCTTGATACTGGCACTCACGTCCGGTCACCTCCTCACATCAGCCTTTTATAAACATCCAAAAGGCTCTCCATCTGGTACTTGAGAAGCCAGGCGGCATTGCCGTATTCGACTTCGTCCTTGAGGACTGCGATAAGTTTGGGGTAGTACTCTTCCGTTTCCCTCATCATGCGGAAGATGCGGTCACGGGAGAGGCCTCCGGACATCGATGTTAAATTGTTGCATCGGTCGATGCACTTGATTAGAGCTGCTTTGGGGTTGGTCGCAATCCGGCCGTAGTAATCATCGAGAATCTCTTTGCGGTTCTCGGGTGTTGTTTTCTCACAGGTGAGAAGACGAACCAGTTCTTTTGTCTCATCGTTTACTGGGAGCTCATCGTAGGTCACGCCGCAGTCTTCGACCACATCGTGCAGGAGACAAGCTGCGATTACCGCATCATCTTCTATGTTCATTGAAAGAGCATGGCAGGCCAGATTAAGTGGGTGATAGATGTAAGGCGTGGACGATCTTTTGCGCATCTGACCTTTGTGCGCTTCGGTTGCAAATGTGACTGCTTTAAGGGTATTGGTGAGGCCTAAGCTCTTGGCCGTGGCCTTTACGAATGTCTTCATGTGTTCCCAATTGTAGATGGCATCTTTGGTTTCGAAGACACGCTTTTTCTCTTCCACCAATGCAGAAACCGATACGTCGAACAGCTCTGCGAGCTTGACCAGTTTCTCTACGTCAGGCTTGTACTCGTCTCTTTCCCAAGAAGACACTGCCTGGAATGAAATGCCCAGCTTGTCTGCCACCTGTTCCTGGGTCAGGTTACGTTCTTCACGGAATTGCTTGATGTTTGTTCCAATGCTCATAAGTTACCCTACGACGTTCACTTACTTGCCTTCTTGAAATCCAGTTTCCTTATTTCAACAACCGCTAAGTATGTATATAAATACAGTCTGGTGACAGTGTTGCTGCGGTAGAAGAAAGCTTCCCTGACACCGTTGCTGAAGACGATGTCGATCATGGTGCCGAACTTGATCTTATATGTGAAATCGACCGTGGTGGTCTTCTTTGTCAGTTTTTTCGTGTTGTAATTCCTGGCGTTGCGGACTGTCGTGAAGGTTCCGGTGTTGTCGTCCCTGAATTCGATTGTATAGCTGACGCCTTTGACAGTGTTATTGGTCCACTTTCCGGTTATCTTCTCCTTTATGCCTTCATTGCCTGTGTCTGACGTGAAGGTTACTTTTTGTGTGGCTTTCGACTGATCAAAAACGCCTCCTTGTATGTAGGAAAGATCGAGCGGTTCTTCACCAAATATTGCCGTGTACTGATCTTTGGTGATCACCTTGCCTATCTGAGGGGCATTGTCTCCATAGTGCTTTGTGAGATAGCCGTTGCAGAGTTCTATTAGTTCTTTACTGTCCTCTGCAAATTTCTGTTCATCCGTACCGATGACAAAATCCATCACCCTGTAATCCAGGCATATGTTGGATATGTTCCTGTTGTAATAAGTCAGCACGGTCAGCAGGTCTTCGGAAGAATACTGATATGTGCTGTTGAAGTTGCCTGTCTGGAACATCTTTTTATTCTTGAGATAAAGCTTCGTGCTGTATTTGGATATGTCGATGTTATCCCTGATCTGCATCAGGTTCTCCGTCGGGATCCTCTGCCCGAACGGGATGTTGTTCTGAATGAGATAGCTCATTACGAGCTTGTTCTTGAAAGATGATTTGTCTACTGCGTTCTTGTTCAGATAAAGGTTTGCGAAGCTCTTGTAGTTGTTCTTGAGCTTATAGGCAGACGGCAGCCCTTTAAACAGATCTATGCGGAACCAGTTGACCGTGGAGAACGGAACGGTCTCATATTCTTTGCCGTAGTTATAGTTTACATAGGCGGTAAACATCTCCTGCAGTTCCTGATCGAACCCGCCGTAAGAGACTACATATTCTTTCAGGTTTACATTGCCGTATCTGGCATTTACGATACGGGAGAACTCTTCGGTTTGCAGCTTAGCCCATTTGAAATCGTAGACCGTGGGAGTGGGAGTCGGTGAAGGTGTTGTCTCTGTCGTGGCCTCAGTCGTTTCTGCCTGAGTGACTGCTGCAGTCGTTTCTTGTACGCTTGTTCCTCCTTGGCCGGTTTGAGCGCAACCGCCCAAAAGCAGTGAGCTAATCAATATAAGACTTTGTAATGCTTTATATCTGTGACCCATGACTAACCCCCTCAGTCATTTGCATCACCCGGTTCACTCATAGAATACAGGCTCATACACTGATATTTTAGCGAGTGGAAGTTGAAGATTCAATCAATAATTCAAGCCTGGCTTGAATTAGTCTTAATTCTTATCCATTCTAATAAAAAAGGTGTGACTTAAGATTGTCAAAGAAACCTTTGAGAAATCCTTAACGTAATTATCAGATTTCTGAACCAACTCAAAAGAATACAGCAATTGCCTTATTTCTCGGGCATTGTCTGTATTCCTGGAGATACTCAACAGCTTCAATAATGTGGACTTGATCAGCTTATTCTCAGGTCTGTTAACCTGGTATTCATCAAAAACCATGTAAAACCGCTCTTTATGAGCAGCATTATGTGATATTTGTTTGTTTAAACTATGGGCGAATTGTGTTCGAAGTCGTTTTCAATCGCACTAACCACCTTCACATCCGCCGGCAGCCAGTCTACTGAATCAAGTTCGTCTCGTGCCAGCCACTTAGCGGCCTCGTGCTCGAGAAGGGTCATTTCTGTACCGTCTTTGAGTTCTGCCCAGAAGCAGTCCATTGAGAGGTGGAACTGTGGGTAGTCGTGCTCTACTGTAGTGAGGAAGCCCGTGACTTTTATGTCTGCACCGAGTTCTTCTTTGATCTCTCTGACGATCGCATCCTCGGGGTTCTCGCCCGATTCGACTTTGCCGCCGGGGAATTCCCAGCCGTCCTTGAAGTCACCGTAACCTCTCTGGGTGGCGAAGATCCTGTTGTCTTTGGTAATTATGGCTGCGACTACTTTAACGGTCTTCAAAACGGTCTTACCTTGACTCCGCTCAGTTCTCAAACTCGTCCCCGACATTCTCCAGGCAGCAGACGACATGCCTTTTGTCCTTGCAGAGAATGACGATGTGGCGCATGTGGCCTATCTTGCCGTTGACCATGGTCCTGAAAGATACTGTGTAGCTGTCCTGCTTGGCCAGCTTGGCAAACATGTTGTCTTTGTCGTACGTCTTCAGCATGTAATCCAGGTCATCGGGATGTATGAACATGGGGGCATTCTTTATGCAATCTTCAAAGAAATTCTTGCCCCCGGTCGGGAGGTCGGAATCCTTGTCTTCCTGCCTTGCCTCACCGGTAACGACGACATAACTTCCGCTGTTTACATTGACGTAGTAAACACACAAATAGTGATCGGCCAGGGAATAGGCTACCTGCTTAAGTACTTCTAAGTCCAGTTCCATGTCTTACCTCGCAATTTATTGCTGACGTGAACAACTTTCAATATAAAAACCAGTCCGGGAGACCCGAACTCTTATATTATACACGCGAAATATTAGGAAAATTTAAACAATTGCTTTCAAATTTTGATCTTCTACTCCAGCCACTGGATGAACGCGGTCTTGTCCGTACAGTTGTAGCCGGCATGCTCGTAGAAAGCGAGGGTCTCCGGGCTTTTCGAGCCCGTAAGAAGCATCATTTTATAGCAGTTGGCGTCCTGGGCGAGCTTTTTGGCGTAGTCGAGGCACTCATGGGCGTAGCCCCTCTTGCGGTAGTCGGCGTGAGTGACCACGTTCTCGATGAAGGCGTAAGGCCTGACGTTTCTTGAAAGGTTGGGTATTATCACGCAGACGCAGGATGAGACGATCCTGCCGTCCTTTTCTTTCACGATCAGGTGGTGGTTGGGATCAGACATTATCTGATTCCATGTCTGCTCAAGATGGGCATCGTGCACGGGGATGCTTTCTTCGTGAAGATCAAGATATAATTCCAGGATAAAGTCCAAGTCACCTTCGACCGCTTCACGTACCGTTTCTAATATCATTTACGTTACCACCTTGTTCTTTAATTCAAAGCCTGAGTTTATGGTAAGCCAGCCGTAGACCAGCCTTACGTAGATGTCGAGCCTGTTTTTCGCGATGAGGTAGAATCCCACAACATAGACCAGCGCGGTGGGTATTGAGAACCAGATGAGGAATGACGCTCCGACCAGGACAAAAAGGCCTGCCAAGGCAAACACCAGGACGAGGATCACGGCGTTTATCACCATTGTCAGTTTTCGGATCTCTTTTTGTACCATCAGATTCCTTTATTCTTAATGTTCCGGATCAGATTTGCTCAGCTGTCTGTTCCGGGATCCCTTTATTGTTTGCTTTCTTGAGCTTGACGAGCACGTAGACCGGGAAGATGAGATTTACGAGCACGGTCATCACTTCAAATGTTGTTACGATCAAATAGGCGGGTGCATCGGAAAATAAAAAACCGAATATTCCGGCCGGTTTGTATGATCTGTCCTTGAGCAACTTGATCATGAAGCAGTATGTGCTTATGGTGTAGAAGAACTGCAACGCGTTGAACGCATATAAGACAATCCTGATCTTCCAGGTGGCGGGAATGATATTCTCCCTGTCCCTGTTCTTATAGAACGCAAGGATGATTATGACCGCCGTGACGGTACCCGTGATTAAGTTGTTTATGTTCATTACCATCGTTATCCAATATCCCGCAGAAGCGCCGCTTAACGATTTGCTGAGAAATATGGCTACGATACGGTTAGCTGCGCGCCCTACTATCTCGATGGCAAACACCGGAATGTAGATGAACTTCTTGCCGTAGGTCTTATGGATGTACCAACAGAGGCAGAAAAGCATGGCAAAGATGGTCAATATGTTTATCACGTTATAGATAATCGAGAACCTTGCATAAACGGCAACACCCAGGAAGCGCTGTGAGCCCGTCAGGAAGCAGGAACATGCAGAAGACACGCCAAATATGATGAAGTGGATCCCCAATATCTTCGTCTGCTTAACCTTGTTGACGAGGATCATAACGCCCAGCACCAGAATGCCGAGGCTTGCAGCGATCATAAGGACTCTGTTAATGATATACAAATAAGTTAAGGATAAGATTGACATATATAGATCTCCCTTTTTGTTTCCCAAATAACAGATAAGATTTTAACACATTCCGGGATTCTAATTCCCCCGTTGACTGACACCACCCCGTTTGAAAGAATATACCCATGGGTGACAAAGAACTGAAAACAAAGAAGACCAATAAGCTGCTGACGGCTGTCCTGGCCGTCCTGCTGGCGTTTTCCATTTGCTTTTTATATTTCTCGCGTGCCTCGGTCAACATCGAGAATTCCGCAGTCAGGAAATACTTCAAGACGGGCGTCATAGATAAGAGCGGGCCTTTCCTGCCCGACGTTCCGGATGAATATTCCGTCATCCTTTTCCGTTCAGGTACGATCGAATACTCGACAGATCCGGATTTTGGCAATTCCCTTTCCGTTCAGGGTTCCGCGGGCTTTAATCTGCTTGGCAATCTCATTCCCGGAAAGACTTACTATTACAGGGCCGTATACGACGGCAAGCCTTCGCTGACCCTTAAGTTCAGGACAAGGGGCCAGGTCAGGATGCTCAAAGTCGACGGGATCTTCAACGTCAGGGACATCGGCGGCTGGAAGACCACGGACGGAAAGAGGATAAAGTACGGGCTGATATTCAGGGGATCCGAGATGGACGGCATCCATAAGGTAAACATTACCGCCAATGGAATCGAACAGATGAAGGCCCTGGGGATACGGACTGAGGTTGACCTCAGGAATTCGGAAGAAGTATCGACTGCCAAATATCCTCTCAAGAGTTTTGCTGACTACAGCAGATATGAGATAGGCGCCTACATGAGCGTAAGTAAGAACAAAGAACTGTACAGGGATGCCCTGCTGGCGGTAATGAACGGCGCGATGAACGATAAGCCGGTATATGTCCACTGCTGGGGCGGAGCTGACAGAACGGGCACGGTCATTGCCCTGCTCGAAGGCACCTTGGGCGTATCCAAAGAAGACGTCATTCACGATTATGAGCTGACGTCCTTCTCACTCTCAGGCTACAGGATCTACGGTTCAGGAGAAGAAGGCACACAGTTCAAGGATCTCGTCGAATACATAGAGAACGATTTCGAGGGCAGTACGTTTAACGAGAAATGCACGAACCTTCTGCTAGACCTTGGCATAAGCAGGGAGCAGATCGAATCTTTCCGCGCGAAGATGCTTGAATAACGGATCCTTAAAGATCCTGTCCTCTCCCCAAGTGGCAGCCCCTGTTGGGTAAAACGTGGGAGAGTACAGGGGCTGCCGGGGGGGTGAAAAGCAGAAACCCTTCGGATTCCTGCTTTTTAACAATGTTAATTTGTATTTTCTTCCGGTTTTGCCGGAGGTGCCTTGCCGTCACCGCCGCCGTTTGCATCGGGCGGAAGTCCGGGCCTGTCGCCTGAAGGCGGATCACCGGAAGGAGGGTCGCCGCTTGGCTTTTCGCCATTCGGCATTTCGGGAGGCTGGCCGTCATTGGTCCCGGCTTTGCCTGAAGATGAGCTCTCTGTCTTGAAGACGATCTCCTCGCCTTCGGAAGCAGTACCTTCCTTGTACTCCTTGCCGTTTACATAGAGCTTGTAGCCGTTCAGCTTGATGGAATCCGCCTCACAGGTGAGTGAGGTTACATAGGAATCACCTGTCAGGGTCCATGTAGAACCCTTTTCGATCCGGACGAAGACTGATCCTTCGTTATCCGCGTTGACCGCGCCTTCATAGATCGAGCCGGATGCCATGTACATATTGAGCCCGGACACCTTGTCGACAATAATGTCGCCATAGATGTTCTGGTTCGTCAGGAACAGATTGACCTTGCCGCCGTTTGATCCTTCGGTGCCCCATCCTGCTGCGCATGCCCTGAGGAAGACGCCGTTAAGGTCTTTGTTCGAGATCGAAACGTTTTCGAGCTTGATCGTCGCCACGGTGTTGTTGACGAAGAAGACGTCACCGTTTGCATTGGTGAAAGAGCCGTCCTTCATGTTGAAGGAAGCGGTGCCCTCGTCAGCGTCTCCCGACATGGACTGGTAGATCATGACACCCTGATAGTAGCTTGACTTGTCGCTGTTGTGGGTGTTGTTGTCAGCCTTGAGCGTTACGTTGTTTAAAGTGACGCTGTTCTTGCCTTCAACGACTACGCCCTGGGAGGCTGTCGATTCGAGGGTTGCGTTGTTTACCGTAATGTCAGCTGTCGAGTAGATCGCGGGCGATCCCGTGCCGTCGGTGGTGTAAGTGCCTCCCGTTACGGTCACGGTTCCGCCTCCGCGATCCGATCTGATCGCCGCGGACGAATTGCCGGTCGTGTGCACCGTCAGATCCGTCGCGTTCATGGTGCCGCCGCCTGTCGTCATTATTCCGCCTGAGCAGTTGCCCGTTGTCTCAATGACGGTATTACTTACATTGACCGTGGTCCCCTTGCCGTATGAGAAGACCGCATTTGCATGCGTACCATTTGTGGTGATAGCCATTTCCTTCAATGTCAGGGTCGCGCCGTTCGTTGCGAATACGGCAGCGTTGTCACCGTAAAAATCGGCCTCGTCGTTCTTGGATGAATCGCCTGACTTCGTGACGCTTACGTTTGAATATTCGGAAGTCACGCCGTCAGCCGTGATGACGTGTTCGCCTCCGACTGAGTTCTTCATTTCCTCCGTTAACCGGATATTTGTGATCAGGGATGTTCCGGTAGTTTCCGTATCGGCGTTTGTATTTTTCATGCATGCCGCTGCTGAAAGGCCTAATGAGCAGGCCATGGCTATGGCAAGAAACGATCTGATGGTTTTGTTCTTCATATATAAACTCCTTTTAAAGATCAGGATGGATCACCGTTCGATAAAAGGAGTATAAATGCCTGACTTTAAACCAACTTAAAGCGGAACCATAAAATTACTTAAATTCAGTATTTTTTTGTCACCATTCTGGCTTCAAATTCTTCCCTCGGGAGGGGTTTATCATAGTAGAAGCCCTGGATTATCTCGCATCCGGCGTCGCGGACCATCCTGATCTGAGAGTCCGTCTCAACGCCTTCAGCAACACATTTGAAGCCAAGGTTTTTCGCCATTGCGAGAACGCCGCAGAACATCTTGTGCTTCACGCTGTTTTCGCCGTCTTCCTCATCCGGGACGAAGTTCTTGTCGATCTTTATGGTCGTCCAGGGAATGTCCTTAAGGAGGTTGAGCGAAGAATAACCTACGCCGAAGTCGTCAACAGATGCCGAGATGCCCTTGGCGTAAAGCTCGGTAACGGTGCGTCTCAAGTCGTTGAACTCCACGTCGTTCGTGGTCTCGGTGAGCTCGATCTCGATCGCATCGTGCGGGATGTTGTATTTGTCCAGGATCCTCTCTATCGTGTTGGGAAGATCCATGTTCATTATGTTCTTTCTAGAGAAGTTGATCGACATCGGAACGAGGATCCTTCCTTCGCCGCCGTCCAGCCATGCGCGCTGTTCCTTGCAGACGTGCTCCAGCATGTAAAGGTCGAGCTTACAGATATCACTGGTCTGTTCAAGCGCCGGGATAAACTCTGCGGGCGGGATTATCCTGTCCTTGTGGAACCATCTGCAGAGTGCTTCGCCTCCGACGCTCTCGCCGGTCTTTACGTTGACCTTGGGTTGGTAGTACGGCCTGAATTCCTCGTTAGCCAATGCATCCGAGAGCTTCTGCTGGATCCTTGCGTTCTTCTGCCTCTGCTCCATCAGGTTTTCGTTGAAGAAGATGATCCTTCCCCTGCCGGCTGTCTGCGCCACGCGCATCGCACTGATGATGGGACCCATGATGTCTCCGGGATCCTTAGGCTTGAATCCTTCATCCGGAACAAAGATGCCTACGCTTGAAGGAACCTTGACGCTGCTGTATTCATCGATCCTGATGACCGCCTCATTGAGGTATTCCGTGATCTCATTGATCTTATCTTTTGGTGCCAGGCAGACGAAGTTGTCGCCGCCCAACCTTCCGATGTAGCCTTCCTTGCCGATGATCTTCATGAGGCCGTCGTAATGCTGCCTGATTATGTTGTCGCCGGCTTCCCTTCCGAACTCCTGGTTTAAGAGCGAGAAGTGACGGAGATTAT
>SVJC01000174.1 GCA_015069215.1 Oscillospiraceae bacterium | reverse complement strand
AGCCGAAGAAAGCTACGGCTACGCCTACTCCCAAGCCTACTGAACCTGAACCCACAGAGACTGAAAAGCCGACTGAGACTCAGAAGCCCACGGAAACACAGAAGCCTACCGAGACACAGAAACCTACTGAGACTCAGAAACCCACGGAGCCCGAAAAGCCTGCTGATACAAAGAAGCCGGAAGATCCGAAGCCTGAGGCTACAGAGTAATAACATCTCAAACATTGAAATATCGACTGCCGCATAGATGATATGCGGCAGTTTTTTGTTTGTTGCTAAAAGAGGCTGCCTTCCGGCAGCCTCCTGAACAAGTCTTTGTTGCTTATCAATATCTGAAAAGCTCTTTGTAAAGAACCCTTACAGCGTAGGAACAGTAGGATTCTGAGACACCGAACATCATGGAGATCTCGGATGCGCCCTGGTTTACGATCCTTAAGTTGATACCTGCATTGGAGAGGGCGGAAGCGGCTCTTGCCATGATACCTACGGAATTTGCCATTGCCTCGCCGACGATCATGACTATCGCGAGATCGTGGTCTACGCTGACTTTGCAGCCGAGCTCGTTCTTGATGCGCTCAACGATGACAGCTTCCTTCTCGGCTGTGAAGTATTTCTTGCGGAGAACGATGGTAACCGTATCGATTCCTGAAGGAATGTGGTCGATGGAGATGGCTTCATCGGAGAAGATCTTCAGGAGAGCTGCAAGGAAACCTACCTGACGGTTCATCATGTACTTGCTGACTGTTACCGTGCAGAAGCCCTTGTCTCCGGCGATGCCCGTTACGAGTGAATCATAGTGAGTTCTCTTTGAAACGATCCATGTACCCTTTGCGGACGGATTGTTTGTGTTCCTGATGTTGAGCGGAATGCCGTTCTTGAAAACGGGGAAGATGGCTTCCTCGTGAAGGACGCTGAAACCGGCATAAGAAAGCTCGCGCATTTCGTCATAAGTGATCTCGGTGATCGGGAACGGATTCTTTACGAGGTTGGGGTTGACTGCGAAAACGTTGTCTACGTCAGTCCAGTTCTCATAAACTTCCGCTTCGAGTGCAGCTGCGAGGATGGAACCCGTGATGTCGGATCCGCCTCTTGAGAATGTGATGATCTCATTCTGCTTGGAAACCCCGTAGAAGCCCGGGAAAACAAGGAGGACATCCTTCTCGTCCTTGAGCTTCGCAAGATTGACATATGTCTCGTCAAGGATAACGGCTTTTCCTGCTTCGTCGTGCTTTAAGTAAAGACCGCACTCTTCGGGATTGCAGTATTTTGCATTGTGTCCTGTTGAATTGAGGTAATATGCAACAAGTCTTGCGCAGCAGTCTTCACCCATGGCCTTGACGGAATCAAGGTATTTGTTGTCATTGGTGTAGTCAGCAGCTGCAACTGAAGTGAGCCTGTTCTCGATGTCGGGCAGGACCTGCTTGATGTCAAGCTCTTCAGCGATCTCATCATAACGGGCGATGACCTGCTTGAGCTCATTATCATAAGAATTGCCGCTCATGCGTGCCTTGGCGACGGCAATCAGGAGGTCTGTGACCTTTGTGTCATCCTTGGTGCGCTTGCCGGGAGCGGAAACGACCATGACCTTGCGCTCATCATCGGAAAGGACGATGTTGCAGACTTTCTGTATCTGGAAAGCATTGGCGAGCGATGAGCCGCCGAATTTTGTAACCTTCATAACGGGTATTACTCCTTAATCTTTATAAACAGTCATAATATAATATCATAAAAGGCAAATGTTTACTTTTTGCATATTTGACTATAAAATTTTCTCTATTGTAAATAATTCGGCGGTAACTGAACAAATGAACATCTTCAAAGCAATGAAACCCGAAAAGGTATATATCACCGCAAAGGCAGTCCCGTGGGTAAGCCTTAGGAGTGAGGGCATTACGGTTGCTTTGCTGGATTTCGACAACACGCTCGGTCCGGACCATGCGACGGCGCCCACCGATTTTTCCAGGGAATGCGTAAAAGAGATAGAGGATGCGGGACTTAGGTGCTGCCTGGTCTCAAACGCCAAGTCCGGAAGGTCCGCCGGGATTGCGGAAGCACTTGGGATCCCTTGTGTGACTTATGCGAGAAAACCCGAGCCGGTCGGCGTGAGGCGAGCTTTGGAGCTTATGAATGCAAAGCCCGAAGATGCCGTAATGATAGGGGACCAGATCTTCACGGACGTTATCGCAGGCAACCTTGCGGGGGTCCGCACGTTCATGGTAGAAAAGCTCTACCGCAAGGAAATATGGTATGTTGCGTTAAAGCGCATACCCGAAAAACTCGTAAGGCTTATAGGGCGCTTTTGACAAAATGCTTGCAAGATATTGGGCTTTCAAGTAAAATTACTTAGTTTAGCATTAATATATTTATTTAAAGGAGTAAATTTATGATCAGCGCAGGAGATTTCAGAAACGGTTTATGCTTCGAGATGGACGGCCAGGTTTATCAGGTCGTAGAGTTCCAGCACGTTAAGCCGGGTAAGGGTGCAGCTTTTGTAAGAACAAAATACAAGAACGTTAAGACAGGTTCTGTTGTTGAAAGATCTTTCAACCCTAACGAGAAGTTTGAGCAGGCTCAGCTTGAGAGACGCGACATGCAGTACATCTATGCTGACGGCGATCTCTACTACTTCATGGATACCGATACTTATGAGCAGACACCCATCCACTCTGACAAGATCGGTGACGGTACAAAGTTCCTCAAGGAAGAGATGATCTGCAAAGTCGTTTCCTACAAGGGCGACATCTTCCAGGTTGAGCTTCCTATCACAGTTGAGCTCGAGATCACTGAGTGCGAGCCCGGCGTAAGAGGCGATACCACCAACAACGCCAGCAAGTATGCTACACTCGAGACAGGTGCTGTCGTTAAGGTTCCGCTCTTCGTTAACCAGGGTGAGAAGATCCGCGTTGACACAAGAACGGGCGAATACTTAGAGCGCGCATAAATGCCTGATAATCACAGCCCGGAATCGATCAAGGGCGACCGCTCCATGACACAGGGGTTCGTCGCGCAGTACGCCTCGGAAGCAGCGCTTCAGATCGACGGCGTGGTGTCACTTGTTCCTTCATTTGCCGTAGCCCTCAAGGAGAAAGCAGGCGTCGTACATGAAGGAAAGGGAGTCCGGGTTGTTTTCCACGATACCGACGACAGTACGGTATCGATAACCGTATATCCGGTGATCAGTTACGGGAAGATAATCCCGGAGGTCGCCTGGCTGATACAGGAAAAGGTGAAGCACGACGTTGAGCGCTTCACCGGTCTCACGGTTGAAAGCGTTGACGTTTACGTCTGCGGGGTAAAGGAGAAGGAATGACATGAACGGCTTTTTAAGAGTTCTGATGTTTATCTATTCGGTCATTATCGGCATCTTCTCTTTCGTGCTGATCTACGGTATGTTCGACGAGGATATATTCTCCAAGATCATCTCGCCGCTTCCTGCCATTATTTCGGGCCCTGTCAGCAAATACGTATATTTCGCAGTGCTCGCGCTGCTCTTTGTAACGGCGATCATTTCGATCTCCAACTCGATCACTTACGGCACTCTCAACAGGACCCGTCTCAGAAAGACTGAGATCGGTACTGTTGACATCGGTGCAGGCGCTATCGAGAGCATCGCTCTCAATGCTGCCAAGTCAGCACAGGTAGGTATCAAGAGCGCGAGATGTCACGTTGCACCTGCCAAGAACGGTGCGATCAAGATCAATCTTTCCTGTGAGCTTTATTCGAATGTCGAGATACCGGCTTCGATGTCCAAGGTTCAGGAGAAGGTCAAGAAGGATATCGAGAGATATACCGGAGTCATTGTTGAATCTGTTTTTGTTAAGGTAGCTAAGGTAGAGGCCACAACGGCAAAGGTTGAGAGCAGGTAACACATGGAACGGTTCCTCTCCAGGCTTTTCGAAAAGATGCGCAATTCGAAGGCGGGAACGGTATTCGCCTTCTTTTTCTTCGTTACCGGAGTG
>SVJC01000173.1 GCA_015069215.1 Oscillospiraceae bacterium | reverse complement strand
ACCGTCATAGCAGGTCACTCGGCTACGGAGCAGATCTATCTTCAAAAGCTCAAAGAAATGCTTTCAGAAAGGTTCCCGAGCCTCAAATTCATTGTGAATTATAACAACGAAAAGGCTTCTGTCATTTAACAGGCGTTTTGAGTATAATAGCTATGTTTTCCCGCAGACCGAGACAATCGCGGGCGCCATCTGACGAAAGTCCGGCGCATGAGGAAAGTCCGGGCTCCACAGGACAGGATGCCGGGTAATTCCCGGTGAAGGCAACTTTAAGGAAAGTGCAACAGAAAAGAAAACCGCCCGCAAGGGTAAGGATGAAAAGGCGAGGTAAGAGCTCACCGGCGCTTTGGAGACTTAGCGGCCTTGTAAACCCCATCCGGAGCAACGTCGAGGAAACAGGCTTAACCGTGGTCCGCGGGCCTGAGGAGACGGCTTGAGCCTTGCAGAAATGCATGGCCTAGATAGATGATTGTCATATACAGAACCCGGCTTACCGGTCTGCGTGAAAACATAATTGTTGAATATATTTGGAGGTAATTGGCATGTCAGCAGAATCTTACTTGAGCAGAGGCGTTTCACCCACTAAGGATGAGGTAAAGGCAGCGGTAAAGAACCAGTCCAAAGGCGCTTTCCCCGGAGCATTCTGCAAGCTGATCGACGATATAGCAGGTGATCCTGATTATTGCACAGCCATCCATGCTGACGGCGCAGGCACAAAATCCTCCGTCGCTTACCTAATGTATAAGGAAACCGGCAGCTATGACTGGTTCAAGGGCCTTGCACAGGATTCACTCGTCATGAATACCGATGACCTCGCATGCGTAGGTCTTACTTCAAATCTCATGCTTTCCAACACGATTGGCCGTAATGCCCACCTCGTTGACGGCAAGGCCATCGCAAAGGTCATCGAAGGCTACGATGAGATCATCGCAAAGCTTGCTGATCTCGGTATCGGCATCACGATGTGCGGCGGCGAGACAGCTGACGTAGGTGACCTCGTAAGAACTCTTATCGTCGACTCAACGATCGTTGCAAGAGCCAAGAGATCTGATGTCATCAACGCGGCAAACATCAAGCCCGGTGACGTCATCGTCGGCTTAAGCTCTTCAGGCCAGGCATCTTATGAGACTTCCTACAATTCCGGCATGTCTTCAAACGGCCTTACGGCTGCCCGTCACATGCTCCTTTCCAAGTACTACTATGAGAACTTCAAGGAGTCTTTCTCCGATACGGTTCCCGCAGATAAGGCTTACTGCGGAAAGTACCGTCTTACTGATAAGCTCCCCGGAGCTGACGTAACGGTCGGTGAGGCCATCCTTGCTCCTACAAGAACGTTCCTTCCTGTCATTAACAAGGTCCTCGAAGGCGGCAGGGAAAGGATCCACGGCATCATCCACTGCACGGGCGGCGGACAGGCAAAGTGCAGAGACTTCGGTACAGGCGTCAGATACGTTAAGGACAACCTCTTTGAACTTCCTCCGCTTTTCGCTGCCATCTATGAGTCAGGCGAGATCCCGATGAAGGAGATGTTCCAGGTATTCAACTGCGGTCACAGGATCGAATTCTACGTTGATGAGAAAGAGGCTCAAAGCATTATGGATGTTGCTTCTTCGTTCAACATCGATTCGAAGATCGTCGGCCATGTCGAAAAGTCTTCAAATGGTAATACAAATGAAGTCATAATTATATCTGGCGGAGAAGAATTCGTATATAATTAATCTAGAGGCGGCCTGAGATTACCGTCTCGTAATCATTACAGGAGGACGGTGAATCTTATGGAAGATTTAAGGAAGTATGTTGCCGAGTTTATCGGTACTTTCACACTCGTACTTGTAGGTTGCGGTACTGCAATGGTAACCGGTTGCCATGGTTGGGACGGATATCTCACCACTGCTTTTGCATTCGGTCTCGTTATTGTAGGTATGGCATATTGTGTCGGAAACATCTCCGGATGCCACATTAATCCTGCCGTTTCACTTGGTTGCCTCATTTCAGGCAAGATGAGCGTAAAGGATTTCTTCATCTATTTCGTTTCCCAGACTCTTGGCGCTCTTGCTGGTGCAGGACTTCTCAAGGCCATTTTCACCATGGGCAGCAAGATTGATCTTACCGGCACGTATGAGGAGGCTGAAGGTGGAAAAAAGGCTGTACAGCTTACATGGGGACTCGGTTCAAATGGTCTCAGTGGTTTAAATAATAATGCCGGTGCAGGCCTCATTGTTGAGATCGTTCTTACATTCATTTTTGTTCTTGTTATCCTCGGTGTTACTGATGCGGATTTCAAGCACGGTTCATTCGGCGGTGTCGTAATCGGCTTCGCACTCGTCATGGTTCATTTGCTCGGCATCGGTCTCACAGGTACATCCGTTAACCCTGCAAGATCCATCGGACCTGCTCTCCTTGCAGGCGGTGCTGCTCTTTCAAGCCTTTGGGTATTCATCGTTGGACCTTTCGCAGGTGCAGCTCTTGCAGCAGTCTGCTACAAGTTCCTTGCTGGTAAGAAGGGCTGATAAACAAGTCATTTTTGATCCCCGACCGGATTGATATATGAAAAGGGGGTGCGGATTCCGCACCCCCTTAAAATTTGCTTTTGTATCAGATTCAGATCTGGTTCTCGCAGTAGATCTTGTACTTTGTCCTAAGTTCGTTCATTGCGATCTTCATTGCAAGCTGGTATTCGGAAGTCTTTTCCCAATCGTTGGCTTTAACTGCAGCCTTGATCTTGGTGAAGATGGACTGTACCTCGTCGGTATCCTTTGCGAGAAGGAACTTGAGGTCGCTGATGTCCTTCCAGAGATGCTCATCGTAAGAGCATGTTGAATCATCCTTGCGAGTAACGTTTCTCAATGTGGAAAGGTTTGCAGGGATGATCTTCTGGAGAAGCTCCATTTCCCAGCGTACGAGCATTGCCTGATAGTAGGAATCGATCAGCATGGGTCCGAAGATGCCGTCACGGCCGAGGAGCTCAGCGACAGCAGGATCCTTAAGGCAGCTGATGGCTTCATAAACGGTGGCAACGGGAGTACCGAAGAGCCTGTCTCTCTCGTTGGAATCCATATCTTCGAAAATGTCTTCTTCGCATCTGTAAAGCCTGTCGGTGAGGAGGTAATCGCTCGGTGTTCCGTAAGGCTTGCAGAATTCTTCCTCGAGAGCTTTGGTGTCTTTGCCTGAATTGATGGCGTAATTGATGCCGTCGAGCATTGCCTGATATACGGAAGCAAGGCACAGATATGTGTTTGTATGAGGATTCGGAGCTCTGAGCTCAAATCTCGTCGCATAATTGTTGTCTTCGCTTCTGACCAGACCCAAAAGGACGGATCTGTTTCTCGAAGGTGTCTTAACGTCCTTACCGATGGAAGCTACGCAGTGTGTGGGAGCTTCGAATCCGGGCGTAAGTCTTTCGAATGCGTCAGTTGTAGCAGAAACGAACGGGTTGATGGCCGTCGGATAGTTCTTCATGATACCGAAGAGACATCCCCATCCGAATACGCTCAGGAAATCCTTTCCGGGATCTTCGGGTGAGAAGAGGTTGATCTTCTTTCCGTCCTTGAGGTAAGCAACGGCATTTACGTGAGTGTGCTCACCTGAACCTGCAACTCCGGGAAGGGGCTTTGCGTTGAAGCTGACATCCAGTCCGTGGAGACGGAAGATCTCCTTGATGATGATCCTGGCGATGAGCTCGTAATCAGCACCCTGTCTGGCACCGGAATACTTCCAGTCGACTTCCAGCTGCTCCATGATGAAGTGGAATTCACCCGAAGAATTGAGGGAGGCCTTAACGCCGCCGACTTCCTTGTGTCCCATTTCAGGGCCGAAGCCGTATTTCTCTAAGATCAGGATGACCTGTTCGAGAGCCGTTCTTACGACGCCCTTTGTACGCTTCCAGTAAGATTCCTTAAGCTCCTGAGAAATGGAAAGCTGCTCAGTGCTGATGATCTCGTCAGGGGAGTTGACCCAGAATTCAAGCTCTGTAGCCGTGATCA
>SVJC01000011.1 GCA_015069215.1 Oscillospiraceae bacterium | reverse complement strand
GGGGATACCCACGATGCCGAGCACCGCGAAAACAAGTGCCGCCGAGAAGCATATTACCGGCGCGATGTTCTTTCCGAAGCGCGCGATGAGATAGCAGATGATGCATACTCCAAACGTGACAAAGAGACTGATGATCTTTGCTTTGAGCGTGAAATCGTGGTTGGTCTTGTATTTCAGGAAGTTCGACAGGTCGCCGAAATCGTTGCTGAAGAACTTGGAGTTGGCGATCGATGAGATGGCGATCATTAGCATCGCGTAAGACAGCAGTCTCTTGCCCCTGACCGATGCCATCGCGTAGAAGATAGAGGGCCAGAGAAGGAACAGGCCGAAGCCCTTGCAGACCGCGTAAAGAACGTCCAGCATGGGGTTTGCCATCGTGTAGAGATTGACGAATTCCTCGGCAGCCGAAGAGATCATGTTCATCGGGAGATAGAACCCGAAATAGACCGCGCAGGTCAGACATGAGAAATAGAAAATACCCTTGTATCTGGGATCAAGTTTCTTTGCAGGAGCTTCAGGCTTTGCGGCCTTTTTCTTCGATGACGTGATCCTGACGATAATGTTCTTAACGAGCGAGAAAAGGTTGTTGCAGGTCCAGTAGATGACCATTCCCGAAGGCGAATTGTAGAGCAAAACAAGGAAGAGCGCCGCCATGACCCAGAGCTGGATCTTGGATTTTAAGGGCATCTTGTTCGCGTATACCGCTGCAGAAATGAGGTTGATCGCGGTCATGACGAAGGGCAGGACGTTTATCGCAACGCCGCCTGCGGTAAGGAGCGCGTCAGGGGCGTTGAGGTCGGCTATCGGGCCGAATCCCTTGCCCTGAAGATAGATGTTGCCGTGGAGCATCCTGTAGGCCGCGAGGAAGAACGGGACCTGCAAAAGAAGTGAAACCGAGCTTCTGAGAACGCCTAAGGGGCTGTAATTGTTCTGGCGGTAGAACGTCTGCAGGATCATAAAACGCTCGTCGCCCTTGAAATACTGCTTTATGTGCTTGATCGTGGGACCGAGGCGTTCTTCGTCCTCTTTGGCCTCCTCCTGGATCTTGTCGGCTCGCATGTACAAAGGCAGGACGATGAGGCTGAAGACGAGGCTGAGCAGCAGGATGCACACCCCGGATACCGGGACGTACCTGTTAAGAAGCGAAAAGATGATCTTAAATACCTGTTCGATCGGGCCGATCGTCAGGGCATAAAGGTATTGCAGCATGCTGATTAAAGCCTTCCCCTTGGAAATGACCGTTTAATTCTATTACTCTTCTTTATTTCACGCAAACAAAAAGGCTTCAGCCGAGTTCTTCCCTGAGAGCCCTGACGAGCATGTCATTGTCCTCAGTGTCCCTGACGGCGATCCTGATGTACTTGCCGCCGGTCTTTTCCGAGAGGTCCTTGATCAGGATCTGATGCTTGAAAAGAAGGGCTTTCATGAGGTCCTTGGGCTGGGCTTTTTCGAGCTCGGCCATGATGAAGTTCGTCTGTGAGGGGATGACCCTAAGGCCTTCGACCGTGTTAAGCAGATCCATGAACCTTGCGCGCTCCGCCCTGATCTTCACCAGTGCCTCAGCGTATTTGGCGTTGTACTTCTCTTCGATCTGCATGTAGAATTCCGCGAAAGAATTGATGTTCCAGATCGCGACATCCTTTTTCATGAGGGCTATCGTGACAACGTCGCCCGAAGCGAGCACGCCGAGACGAAGGCCCGGAACGCCGTAGGACTTGGAGATGCTCTTCATCACGTAAAGATGAGGGTTGTTGACGAGGATATCAGTGTCGATCAGGGTGCTGTCCTCCTCGTCGGCGAAATCGACGAAAGACTCGTCGATCACGAGCTTCATGCCCTTGCCCTTGGTCCACTCAACGAGCCTTAAGAGGTCCTTCTTGGGGATGTAGTTGCCGGACGGATTGTCAGGATTTACGATGACGATCTGGTTTACGCCGCTGTCCTCAAAGAATGTCATTACGTCGTCTGCGGTGTAGGAATAGTCCTTGTTCTCGGGATAGAAGCTCACGGTATCGGACGCGTCATATCTGTGGGGATATTCCTCGAAAGTGGGCCTTACGAATCCCGTCTTTCCGGACAGATGCCCCATCAGGGACTTGATGAGCTCGGCAGCGCCGTTTCCGACGATGATGTTCTCGGTATGGACATTGAAGTTCTTGGCAGCCAGGAGCGAATTTACGCGCATGCCCGACGGATATTGGGAGATCAATGTCTCGAAGTTTGCCTTGATCTCATTTAACATCTTCTGCGGCGGGAAATAAGGATTTACGAGATAGCAGAAATCCTTCATCTTCGGATATCTCCAATATCCGCCATATCTTCCCGTTATGAGCGATGCCTTCTCGTCGGGATCTTCGGCGAAGATCGATTCCGCGATGTCCAGATCCTGGATGTCATCGATCTCGTACCATAGCTGGCCTTCAAGGCGCCTTGCCCTGATCCTCGGAACGTCAAGGATCGTAATGACCTTTAAGACTTCCTCGTAGTACTGGTTCTGGCCAAGGGCCTTTTGGTATGCATCGAGGAAAGGCACATAGTATTTCTCGGAGAAATCCTTGCTGAACTTGCTGATGTTTACGGTCTTATAGTATTCATCGATGTCCGCGAATCTGAATTCCTTCTTGGAAACGAATGACGTGATCTTGTCGTCTTTTGAAAGCTTGAGGCATGTGCCGTCCATCCAGCTTTCGAACTTGTCAACTAGAGCCAATGTGTCGCGCGGATCGTTTACGAGGATGTCCAGAACGGCGTCTTCAAAGATCAGGTCAGACTCGAAAAGGAGCGTATCCTCTTTGCAGAGCCAGTCCTTGGCAAGTGCCAGCGAATAGATGTTGTTCGTCTTGTCGTAGATTGGGTTTTCGACGAAGGTGATGGGAGTCCGGATGCCTAACGTACCGATGTAGTCGATGAGCTTTTGGCCCTCATAACCTACTACGATGACGATCCTGGAGACGTTCTGCTTTTCTATCTGGCGGAGCATTCTTTCGATGAGCGTAACGCCGTTCACCTTTACCATGCACTTGGTATTATTCCGTGTCAGTTCCTTAAGTCTTTTGCCCATTCCGGCAGCGAGTATCAGAGCCTGCATAAATTACACCTCGATCATTATTCTCAATGCGTTCCCAGATATTTCCAGTTTTCCTTCTTCCAGATGCTTTCCTTTAAGCTGAACCAGTCTCCGGGCTGGTAGGTCACGCCGTTGTTGTTTCTGATATTCCAGTTATTCGAATGGAATACAGTTATTGTACCGTTTTTACCCTGATCCGTGACAGCTTTTCCCGTAAACGGATTGACAGGGTTGTTGATGAGTCCCTTCGTGGCCAGATAAGGCGTATCTGCATTGGTCATGAACTCCTCGGAGGTCTTCATGGGGCCCCTGCTGTTGAAGTCCTTGACCATGAGGAGCGGCGCGAAAGCCTCGCCGTCGAGACGGCCTCCGATGTCGTACTGGACGATGTCAGGGAAATTCTCAAGGTAATATCCGTGGTCAGCCACGATGATGATCCTCGTGTTGTCGTAGCAGTCATTGGCCTTTAAGTATTCGATCCACTTGCCGATCAGGGTGTATGCCGCGACATCGCACTGGTAGTGCTTGAAGTCCTTGGCGTCCCTCATCCACATCGACTCGCCCTGGCGGACGAACCTTGCAGGATGCGTCTGGTCGTACTTCTTGTTGTCTACGGTGTCCCTGGGCTCGTATTCGGGCTCCTGGAGCATCTCGACGTCATGCGTCATGTCGGTCGCGAAATAGATGAAGTGGTCACCCGTACCTTCGTCGATCTTCGTGATCTGGCTCAGGTTCTTCATCGTGTAGTATTCCCACATGAAGGTCTGCTCGTGGCCCGTGGCCTGAGTGGTGCCCTTTCTCCTCTGCGTGATCTGGTTCGCAGGCGGGATGGCCCTCATGTCATTGTAATTGCCGTTGTCGTAGAGGGCTTCCTGGAGCGCGACGGGAACCGACTGGAAGACCGAGTAGCAGAAAAGATTGTGCCTGAAAGTGTTCGTGTGCTCTGCCGTGTAGATCTGTTTTGTCTCTTCGGGCAGATATGAATACTTGGTGCTGTATGCCTTAACGTTCTCCATCCCGTCGAAAACGGAAAGATCCGGATACCACATGTATCCTGCATAAGTCGGGTTGACCATGGTCGCATCAAAGCCGTTCTTCGTAAAGATCGCGGGCATGAGCTTCAATGCTTCGTCGTACTTTTCGGGCAGGGCCTTGTCGGTCCTCAGGTTCATCTGTTCGGGAGTGTATTCATAGCCTCCGAGGAGCGCGGGAACCGCCGAGTTCGTGTGCGTTCCGAAGGACGCCGCGTTGTGGTAGTAAACGAAGCCGTCGTAGATGGAATTAAGCTCCGGCTTTTCCTTGAAGATGTAAGGAACCATCGGTCCCACGGCACGGTCGGTCATGATGACTATTACGTTCCTGCCGTTTTTCGAGAGCGTGAACTCAGCCTTGGAGGTCTCAGACCTGTTTGCAAGCTTGTAGCCCTCGCTGACCTTGCCGATGTTGGTAAGTCCCAGTATGCCGAAGACCAGGGCCGCTGAGAAGCAGATGACCGGTGCGGTGTATTTGCCGAACTTCGTAAGAAGGAAGCAGATGACCGCTCCTCCTGCCGTAACCGCAAGGCTTAAGAGAATGGCCTTGACCGTAAACTCAGGGGCATCCTTATACTCGAGGTAGTTCGATATGTCGCCGAAATCGTTGCTGAAGAGCTTAGAGTTCAGGATTGCGGAGGTCGCGAGGATGAACATGACGTAAGACATGATCTTCCTTCCCCTGGCCGATGCAAGAGCAAAGAAGATGCAGGGCCATACGAGGAATAGACCGAATCCCTTGGCGACGGTGTCAATGATGTCGATCATGGGGTTGGCCATGGTATAGAGGTTTACGAATTCTTCGGGTGCGGAAGCGACCGTCAGCATCGGCATGTAGAAACCGATGTAGATGGCGAGCGTAAGGGACGAGCAGATGAATACCGCATTGAGCTTGGAATCAAGCTTCACGGAGGCCGGCTTTACGTGCTTTATCTTGCCGGCATTTGCCTTGCGCTTATTGGCGATCATCTTGTTAACGATGTTCTTGCAAAGCGAGAAGATGTTGTTGCAGATCCAGTAAAGGACAAGGCCTGACGGTGACTGGTACAGGAGTACGAGGAAGACCGCCGCAAGGCCGTACATCTGGATCTTCGTCTTAAGCGGGAATCCCTTTGCGTAGATGAAGCTTGCAACAACGTTGATCAGCGTCATGATGACCGGCAGGATGTTGATGGTGACGGAGCCGACGGTTAAGAGTCCGTCAGGCGCCGAAAGATTTGCGATGGGGCCCAGGCTTACGTTTGAAAGGAGCTTGTTGCCTGACAGCATGTTGTATGCAGCCATGAAGAACGGAACCTGCAGGAGTATGGAGACAGAGCTCTTGAGAACGTTCAAGGGGCTGTAGTTGTTCTGTCTGTAGCAGGTCTGGAGCAGCATGAACCTCTCGTCTCCGGTGAAGGTCTGCTTGATGTGCTTTACCATCGGAGCGATCGCGTTCTCCTTGTCCTTGGCCTCTTCCTGCACCTTGTCGGCGCGGTTGTAGAGCGGCAGGACGATTATGTTGACCACGAGGCTCAGTACGATTATCGAAAGGACCGTGTTGCCTGATACCCTCGAGATTATCGCAAAGATCATCTCAAGGAGATATTCGATCGGGTACAGTGTCAAAAGATAAAGAACAGTCAAAAAGCTCATTTGGTGCCCTCCGTTTCAACAGAAGGCTTATCCTTCTTCTCGAGTTCGGAAAGCTTTTCGATCAGGTAATCGGCAGTAAGCGTTGCGCTCTTTCCGATGTTGCACCATGTCTCGTCGCGCGCCTCAAGGATCTTCGCGCTCTGACGGCTTTCCTTAATGCAGGAATCGATCAGGTTCTTTACCTGATCTATGTTGTCTGAATTAAGCTCCTTGCCGAGCTTTCTGATCGTGCTGAGCATCCATGTCTCCCCTTCAATGCACCATGCATCGTAAGGGTCCTTTTTGAACTCGGCATTGGTATAGATGACGGGCTTGTTGAATATGAAAGCGAAATCGTACATGATGCCCGAATAGTCAGAGATCATGATGTCCGATCTCGCAAGAACGTCGAAATTGTTGTTGTCCCTGTTCCAGTGCAGTCTCTTGCTCTCGGGATACTTTGCCATGAGGGCATCTATCGTCTCCTTGTCGGCCGTGAAGGACTGCGGGTGCGGACGGATTATTATGTCATATCCGGTCGCGATGAGCTTGTCGATGAGAGATGACCCGTACTTTACGAGAAGGCTGCTAGCGCCCCACGAAGGCGAGAGAAGAACGGTCGTGACGTCTGATTTCTTTACCTCATAGTTCTTGGCGTGCTCATACATCGTATCGAGATACGGGATTCCGACCATGCGGATCTCTTTTGCGGGAAGGTTTCTCTGCTTTTCGAGCTCCCTGACCTGCTTCTCCTGGAAGTCACCCGAAAGAAGGAGCGCGTCGTAGTAGTCTAAGCCGTAAAGCCTGTAGAGCGAGATGTCTCCGCATGCGTGGAGGATGTGAACGTAGTAATCTACGGTCTTTGAGCGCTTCCACTGGAATACGTCGAGGGACGGTGTTGTCGAAAGGACTATGCCGGCATTGAGCATGTTCATCTTCGCGTAAGCCTTGTTGCCATCGCCGATGAACTCGCATTTTATGTTTTCGTATTTGGAATCGAGAGCCGGGTCATCAGCAGAAGCTGTCATGTAGACTGCCTTCTGGCCGCGCTTTTCGAGCTCGTCGCAGATCGGCCTGAAGGTCGACCAGTATCTCTTGTTGTCGGAGAACATGACGATCGGGATCCTCTTGGCGTTTCTCTCGTTCTGGTTCTTGACGCCGGCCATGTTCTTGGCCTTGATCCAGAGGATGCGGACGACATACACAACAGCGCTGATGGCGCTGATGAGTATCGTAAAAAGCATGCTTCCCGTTCCCGGATCTATGTAAAGATTGATCATTTTGCCTCTCGAAAAGCCTTGATTTTAAGGCTTGGCTATTATACGCCCCTAAAAAGACCGTTTCAACCCTAATAAATAAGTAAAATGCTTACACTAAAGAGTATGGGTCTTTTCTGACCTTCATTGGTGCGTAAATAACAGAACATGCGCCTGATAATTACGAAATATTGCCTATTTTGGTGCTTTTAAAGTTAAAGGTCAGATGGTAAAGTTATAACTTGGTACCTAAGGGGGTAATTATGAAAAAACTTCTGTTGATAAAAACCATGGCTTTATCCGCTGCAATTGCGGCTACTTTCGGACTCGCATCCTGCAATCAGGCCGGGGGCGATCCGGATAATACATCGTCCCAGGTAACTTCATGGACCGAGATGACACAGTCAAACGCTTCCGGCGGCCAGCAGGGTGCTGAGCCTTCCGCTACCACCGAAGATCCCAACATAAAGATGGATTACAAGGCCGCCAAGATGATCACTGCGGCAACTACCGAGAAGAACAAGAAGTATTCCAGCGCAAACGGCGACGAGAGCGCCCTTATCGTAAACGGCAAGAAGACAGTCAACCTGAATGCCCCCACGATCGAAAAGAACGGTGATTCCGCATCGATCGATCACAGCAAACTCTTCGGCGTCAACTCCGGCTTCCTCGCGATCGGCAGCCCCAAGGTATTGATCACCGGCGGAACCGTCACGACAAAGGGCAAGGGCGCAGCAGGCATTTTCTCATACGGCGGATACGGTGAAGTCAACGGTCTTTCCGGTGACGGCACGACAGTCACGGTAAGTGACGCGACCGTAAACACGTCAGGCGAAGACTCCGCAGCCATCATGGCATCAGGCGCAGGCAAGCTCACCGCCACCAACGTCACGGCAACGACTGAAGGCAACAATTCCCCCGCAGTCGGTTCTGACAGGGGCGGCGGAACCATCAACATCACAGGCGGCAGCTACATCACCAAGGGCATAGGGTCTCCTGCGATCCACAGTGCCGCAAAGGTCACCGCAAAGGGCACGAGCTTTGAGACAAACCAGTCCGAAGGCATCGTCATTGACGGCAACAACTCCGTCAAGTTAACGGCATCGAATCTCACCGCCAACAACACCAAGCTTAGCAGCGGCGGCTCCAAGTTCTTAAGCGCCATCAGGCTCTTCTGGTCAGTACCCGGAGACACCAACAACAGCTTGACTTCTTTCACGATGCAGTACGGCAAGCTCACGAGCAAGAGCGGCCACATCTTCCACGTAACCAACACCAGCGCCGTTATCAGCTTGAGCAACGTGCAGGTCTTCAATGAAGATACGGCAAAGAACGTCGTTCTTCTTTCCGTCTGCCCCGACACATGGACAGGCAACGTAAACGTAGCTGTTTTCAACGCTTCCAATACTGCTCTCACAGGCGACATCCTCGTTGCCAAGAAGGGCAAGCTCACGATCAACTTCTCATCCGGCACTACATGGACCGGAGCCATCAAGGGCGACATCACGACTCCTGACGGAGAGAAGATCTCTTCCGAGCAGGGCATCGTTTACGTCAACATGAGTGCCGATTCCAAATGGACATTGACCGAAGATACCTACATCACTTCGTTCTCCGGCAACATGGAAAACGTTATCTTAAACGGCCACAAGCTCTACATCAGCGGCGAGGTCACCACTCCCACGGCTGCTCCGACACCTCAGACGGTTATCAAGAAGCCTACGAAGAAACCGACCAAGAAGCCTACCAAAAAGCCCACAAAGAAGCCTACCAAGAAGCCTACGCCCAAGGTAACGGCAACTCAGGCAAACCAGAATCCTTAAGTCAGGTTTTAAGTTTATTTAAGGTAAGTCCCGTATATTGATCGTATGGCTCATGAGACTACACTGTACAGCGTATTAAGAGTCCCGGAAGAGGCAACTGCCGAGGAGATCAAACAGGCTTACCGTAAGCTTGTTAAGCTTTGGCACCCCGATCTTCACCCTGATGACATGTCGGCCGAGAAGCGCATGGCCGAGATCAACGAGGCTTATACGGTCTTATCAGACCCTTCCAAAAAGCTTAAATACGACAACTCGCTCTCATCCAAGCGTGCCTCCGAGCGCGCCAGAGCCGAGGAACAGGCCAGAAAGGCTGCCCGTGCGGCGGCAGCTGCACAGCCCCAGCCCGTAAAGAAACAGACTTCCAACGTCAAGCCGCACTACAGCGACCCTGACCGCGCGCCGGGCTTTTCTTCCGAAGGCTCTTCCTATGTGGATTTCACCAAGCCCGAAGAGCCCTCTTCACCTTTCGTGGTAAACGGCGATACTCCTGCAGGCTATCACGCAGATGAGGAGAAGGCGCCCGCTAAGAGAACTTCAGGTACTCCTTCAGCAGAACCCCTCACCTCCGGCGAAAAGGCAATGGAGAACTTTACCGTCGCGCTGTGCGTATTTTTCCCTTTGATCATTCCCATCGTAAGGAAACACATAAAGGAATCTCTCGAACTGTACCCGAAGAGCGCCCACTATCAGGACTGCCTGATGTCGCTGCGGATAATTACCGTCTTCGCGCTCCCTCTGTGGGTATTCCTGGTCTTCCTCATCCTCAAGGCAGCACTTAAATTCTGACCTGTAACACTGTTACAGAGGGCCTTTCTTACCCGTAGTAGTGCACTCTTGCCTTCGGGTTTACCTTCAGATTGACGTAGTCCAGCATCAGCTTGGTGAACTTATTGTTTTCGGTGGTCTTCGGATACCATTGGACGCGCCTGATGCGGTCCTTGAACCTGTTCTTGTTCTCGCCGCCGCCGTAATTGACCTCGATGTTCCTCTTGAGCGTGTCATATGCCTTGCCGTCGAAAAGATAATAAACGTCAGTTACCACGTTCTTCTTGAATTCGATCTCAACGGACCTGATCCTCACACCGAAAACGACTATGTCGATCTGGTCGTTGTTGATGTAGGTCATCGTGCCGTTGCCCTTCTTGTCGATGTTCTCGGAAGGATAGTATTTACCGAGCTCTTCCCTGACCTCAGTATATTTAAGTCCCTTCTTTGTCGCCCTTCCGACGGCCTTAATCAGCTCCAGGGCCTTATATTCCTGGGCGGAACAGCTGTATCTGAGTTCGGTCGCAAAGCCCCTGCCGCTGCCGGTCATGCGCCCGTAGGTAACGGTGATCACGCCTTTTCCGTCGTAGAGATTCCACTGCGAGCTGAAATCGCGGTTGATCGAGGGATTGCCGTAGGTGTTCGCGATCTTTTCCCTGATCTCATAGAGGAAGTCACCCTTGAAGATAAACGAATAAGTCGTCAGATCCGCCTTGGGATCGACGTAGAAAACGGCCGCCGACGCATTTGCCTTGAGAGGCGCAAAAGCACCCAGGTTCGCATCAGACGTGACGTCGTATCCCTTATCGGAGATATAGATCTCTGTCCCGTCCGCGTAAACTTCCGTCTTGGTTACGCTAAGCTTTCTCTTCCTGATCTCGTCGATGGTCATGCCGAGCTTGATAACGGGCGTCTTTTCGGCATTCTCGGGGGCCTTTGCCTCTTTCGTGTTGATGTACTGCAGGAAAGTGTATTCAGGCTCTCCGGCATCGACGGTCCTTACCGTCAGATAAAGAAGGAGGTTCTCACCGATCTGCCAGTATGCCGAATCGCCGCTCTTGAAGTCAGGCTTGCCGTAATCGTCCGTCAGGTCCGTTAAGATGCTCTGATACTGATCCTTCGGGAGAAGATAGCTGAACGCGTAAAGGCCTTCGCCCTTGTCCGCGCTGAGCATTACGTTCGAGAATTCATAGCCTCCGACCTTTCCATCACACTTATACGAGATGTTGACCGTGTTCCTCTCATCTGCCGAAGGAGACTGCTTTTCCTTAATAACGTCAGGATACTTGAGCTTGATATCTATGGTCTGCATGCCCCACTTGAGCGACATGCAGTCGGTCGGAACGGAGCCGGCCGGGTAAGAAACCCTGAAGGTCGTCTTTTCGGGCGTTGTCGGACTGGCGGCTGAAGTCCGGACTGTCTGTGAAGACTCACTTTCCACGGGCACGTTGTCCTTGTGGATCTTCATTGCCACGACTACCGCGACCGCAATGCCGACGATGAGAATGCATGAAACGAAGAGAAGTATCAGCCCGGCCCTGCGGTCGGGTGTATCGGCTACGATATTATCTTCAGTCTTGGCATTGAATCGCTTTTCCATATGGATTCAGTATACTTCATACAATATGTCAATTCTGATTCTGTAATATGACAAATAATGCGCGCCCGAAATGTGTAAACCGCGCGCAGCAAAAGCCTTAGGCTCCCTCTTCCGGAGTCTGTTTGTAGGTGAGTTCTAATCCCAGTGTCGTCTTGACCGACCGGCCGAAGAGCGAAACGTTTATCGTGACGAGGCGCTTATGGCGGTCCACATGGATTATGTCGCCTTCGAGGCCCATCATGGGACCTGAGACGATCTTTATCGTGTCGCCTTCTTTGTATCCGACGGAGATATCAACGACGTTGTCGCGGCCCGCGATCCTGTTGATGAAGGCCTTTTCCTCATCGCTGACCGTAAGGATGATGTCCGCCGCCTTAAGGAGCTTGTGGTATCCGGGAACCTTGAGAAGAGCCTTGTCCAGGGCAGCCGGGTCGTCCGTGACCATGAAGACATAGCCTGAATAAAGGGGCCTGGTCTCTCTTCTCCACTCGCTCTTGTATTTCTTGAGCCTTACGTGCTTGGGAACGAAAGCGTCCTTTAAGACGTCACCGGAAAGCATGGACATGCACGTTTCACAGATCTCGTCCTCTTTGCCCGAGGTCACTTTCGCAACGACCCACGAGGACTCTTTCAATTCGCTGTTATCAGGTTCCCGGTTTGCCATGACGACCCTTCCCGCTTGATTTCCGAATATTGTAGCATGTATGGCCATTGCTTCAAACAATACGACATATAAACGGCAATTCTGAAACACAAACCGCCGATTAAATAGTATAATTCACTCACTTTCAAAGGCAGGGACCATCATGACCAAGACGGGAAGATTCTGGACATTAAGATACATAATAATCAACGCGACGTATTTCGCCGTGTACAGCGGCATCCATGCATACGCGTCCGTTTTCCTGCTCGAAAAGGGTTTCACAAACACCCTGATCGGCATCACATTGGCCCTTGCCAACATCCTCTCGGTCATCTTCCAGCCCTTCATCGCAGGCCTGATCGACAAGCAGGGCAAGCTCACCAACCGGAACGTCTCCATGGCATCCACCGCCCTTCTCCTGATCGGCTCTGTTCTGTTGCTCCTGATAAAGAACGGAATAGCGGTGATCTTCGTGATCTTCGCGCTGATCTACACGGTCCAGATGGTATATCAGCCCATCTTAACGGCAATGTATTTCGAGTATGAAGCAGCCGGATGCCACATCTACTACGGTCTCGCAAGAGGCCTGGGCTCCTGCGGTTTCGCGGTCGTATCCGTCTTCACCGGAATGGCGATAGGCAGGTTCGGCGTCAATATCCTCATGATATTGGACATTATCTTCCTGACGGTCGCGCTCATCGTGCTCTACTTCTTCAAGAAACCTGCTGTAGCCGCACAGACAGCGCCTTCCGGGAACGAGGTCGCCCACAATAACCTGATCGTATTCACGAAAACATATCCCGCCTTCATGCTTTTCGTCGTCGCCGGCGTCTGCTTCTTCTTTGCGCACAACGCGATCAACGACTACATGATCCAGATAATCACGCCGCTTGGCGGAACCGAGGCACAGATGGGCACGGCCGTCTTCATCGCCGCTCTCCTGGAACTCCCGACGATGGCCTTGATCGACAAGATAATGAAGAAGATCTCCGTAAAAAATCTCCTTCTCATCTCTGCGGCCGCCTTCCTCATCAAGACTTTGCTGATGCTGATAGCGCCTAACATAACCGTCGTCTATATCAGCCAGGCGATGCAGATGTTCGCTTATGCCGTATTCATCCCCGCGGGCGCGTACTTTGTAAATCAGACGATGGCCAAGTTCGACCAGGTCAAAGGCCAGGCATATATCAACTGCTCGATCACTCTGGGCGGCGTTTTCTCAAGCCTCATCTGCGGGCGTCTTTTGGACATCAGAGGCCCTCATTTCATGCTCATCGTCAGCCTCGCCGTAACAGCGGCAGGCCTTGCCATCGCATTTGTGGCACTGAAAGTTTTGGGCAAAACCACTCCTAAAAACGCTTAATTCAGGCTATACCCGTTTGACGTATACACGTGTTGCGTGCATAATTGTCATATGATAAAAAGCTTCGCTGATAAAGAGACTGAGAAGATCTTCAATCAGGTCTTTTCAAAGAAGCACCCGGTTGATATTCAACGAATTGCGCTGAGAAAGCTGATCTTGATAAGCAATGCAGGATGTTTGGAGGATCTCAAAGTCCCACCCGGGAATCATCTTGAAGCACTTCAGGGAGACAGAGAGGGACAATACAGCATTCGCATCAACGATCAGTACAGGATTTGTTTTTCGGTGGAAGAGAGGAATACATTCTGTGCAGTCGAAATTGTTGATTATCACTAACAGAGCATAAGATAAATGCAAATTAAGAGGTACAAGATTATGGTTGATCATTTGATTTCTACTCCCACGATAGGCGAGATCCTCAGAGAGGATTTCATGAAGCCGTTGGATATTTCTGCATACAAATTGGCCAAGGAAATACACGTCCCAGTCTCCAGGATACAGGCAATACTCAACGATGACAGGAAGATCACAGTCGATACTTCGCTTCGTCTTGCAAAATATTTCGGTGTATCTGACCGCTATTTCCTTGATATTCAGAATGATATCGATATCCGCGACCTGAAGCTCAGCATGAAGAGCGAGATCGATTCGATCAAGCCCGCTAAAGATGAAGCCATCTGATCTTTAGGGCAAATCTGCGGAAAAGCGCTCTTAATCTAAATTCAGTATTGAACATTATATAATACCGTGATATCCTCCCCATATAGGCCGGAAACCTAAGGGGAGATTATTTTATGAGTACCAACGACTGCTGTTTGAAGTATCCATTACTGATGGTGCACGGAATGGGATTCCGTGACAGAAAACACCTGTGCTACTGGGGCAGGATCCCCAAAGCGCTTGAATCTCACGGTGCAAATGTATTTTTCGGAAACCAGGACGCGGTAGGCTCTGTCGAGGGCAATGCCATGACCGTCGCAAAGAGCCTCGATGAAGTACTTAAGATTACCGGTGCTCCGAAGGTAAATATTCTCGCGCATTCAAAAGGCGGTCTTGAATCCAGATGGCTCGCAAACCACGGCTACGCCGATAAGATCGCATCGATCACCACGATCGACACACCCCACCACGGCTCGCACACAGTCGATTTCCTGATGCGCGCTCCCAAGTGGATGGTAAAGCTCGCAGCCAAAGGCAACGACCTCTGGATGAGGATCCTGGGCGACAAGCACCCGGACAGCTACGCCTGCTTCGACATCCTCACCACGAAGACCGCCGAGCAGTTCAACAAAGACAACCCCACGCCTTCAGATATCCTCTGCCAGAGCTACGGCTTCAAGGTCAAAGGCGCTTTCTCGGATTCCATTTTCTGCATCACGCAGCCCATCGTCAGAAGATTTGACGGCGACAACGACGGCCTGGTCTCCACCGATTCCATGCATTGGGCCAACTTCAGGGGCATCCGCACCTCCACGAAGAGACGCGGCATCTCCCACGCCGACGTCGTTGACATGAGACGCAGGAGATTCACCAGGCGCGCCCCCTCCACCGAGACCGAGGTCAGCGATATCGTTCCTTTCTATGTAGACGTCGTAAAAGAACTCAAAGATAAAGGCTGCTGATCCGTTTTTGAGCCGTCATTAGCTGAAACAGTATCTGAATTCATCGAAACAGATACCCTTTCGGATACCGGAGCCGTTTTTTTGCCCGAAATTAGCTGAAACGGTATCTGTATTCATCAAAACAGCTACCCATTCAGCTACCGGCACGCAAAAATAACACTCACGTCGGCCAGCAACCCTCCTGCAGCCACGTTGACACGGACTCCGCGCGGTGTTACCCTTTATTAAACGTGTTTAATAATCGAGGACACCGCCATGCAAAAAGAAGTTAAGACCGAGATAACCAAAGAGAAACTCATTGCCGCAACAGAGAAGCTGATCGCCGGCTGTGACGACCCGTTCAAGGTCACGTCCAGGCAGATAGCCGAGGAGTCCGGGATGCAGGCCGCCATGATCAACTACTGCTTCGGCTCCAGAGAGAGCCTGATCTACGAGGTTTTCCACAGGAAATACAAGGAAGCTCTCACCGATAAGCAGGTCTTCTCGATCGTCAACTCTTCCCTTTCGCCCAAGGACAAGCTCAAGAAGCTCCACTATCTCGTCGCGAAGTTCCTGATCGAAAATTTCAAGCTGACGAAGGCTATCACGAACCTCGTCGTTTTCAGCCGCGACCTGTCCGAGGAATCCTTCAGCTTCGGTTATGTGAAAGAGCATTTCAAGGGCACGAAGACCGACAAGGAGTGCCGCCTGATCGCTTACGAGATGTCCACCATGATGCAGCTCATGATCTACCGCAAGGACGATCTCAAGGCCGGCATGGGCATCGACCTCGAAAAAGACAAGCAGCTCAAACACTACATCGACATGAGGATCGACCTGCTCCTCCCGGAGGTCACAGCGTGAGAACAGTTTATCCTTTCAGCAGTACTCCCGGTGAAGTCATCCCTCTTTGCGGCGGCAAGGGCGCGTCTCTTATCCGCATGACGAAGATGGGTCTTCCCGTCCCTGAAGGCATCGTCATAACGGCTGGCGCGTCTTCAGAAGACATAACGGAGGCTCTCTCTTTCCTATCTGACAAGTACACCTATGCGGTGCGTTCATCCGCCCTCAACGAGGACGGTTCGGACAACTCTTTCGCAGGCCAGTACGAGACACTGACCGGTGTGGCAAAAACTGATCTTGAGAATGCAGTAAAGACCGTCAGAGGATCGGCAGATAATCTGCGCGTAAAAGAATACCTTAACAATGCAAACGCGGAGGCAAGTGACATCGCTGTCGTCGTCCAGAGGTTCGTAAAGCCCACGTATGCGGGGGTCCTTTTCACTGCCGATGCTGTGACCGGAAGCAGCAGATACATAGTCGGAAACTTCGTTGAAGGCGAAGGCGAGGCACTCGTTTCAGGCCGGAAGAACGCCAAAGAATTCAGGATCGACGCTATCAAGTACTCTTATTCCGGCGATGACGTAATGAGAAAACATGCGCGTAAGCTCTATAAATTTGCGTGCATTATCAGGGATGAATTCAAGTGCGAAACGGACATCGAGTGGGCGGTCTCTGAAGGCAGGCTCTACATCCTTCAGGCGCGCCCGATCACGACGCTCAAAAGGGCCGATCCGGACACCTTCATGGTAAACGGATCCAAGGCCGGCGAATACATGCTCACCAAGACCAACGTCGGTGAGATCTTCATGAAGCCTCTGACGCCTGCGACATACAGCATGCTGGAACTGATAAACAACGTGCTCTATCTGCCTCAGTGGCTCGACGCGATCGAAGGCCAGGCATACATGAACGTAAGCGTCCTGTGCTCAATGCTGATGGCGATGGGCATGAAGGAGGAAAAGGCTTTCGGTGCGGTAAAAGACCTCGTCGGAAACCTTCCAGAAGGCCAGACTGTTCCGGTCTTCCCTTTCAGCGGCAAAAAGTTCAGAAAGAACCTCTGGGAGATACTTACCGGTGCCAAGGCAAAGGGCCACAAGTGCAAACTCAGCAAAGCGCAGAAAAAAGAGATGGTGGATAACTTCCCCGATGTCTGCAGGGCGCTCATAAAAGAGATCAGGAAGCTGAAGACAAACGAAGAGTTATACAGATACGGCTGTGACGTGCTCGCGCAAAAGCTCAGCGACGGACTGGCATCGTTCATGTCCGCATCCGGAAGCAACATAATGGATCTTTTCAGCATGCGCAAAAAGATCGTGAAGCTCACGGGCGAAGAGACCGCAAACAAGCTTACGGGCGGATGCCTGGGCGTTATCGAGAGCATGAAACCGCTGCTTATGTTGGAAGACGTGATTAGCGGCAAAGTAACTGAGGAAGAGTTCATGAGATCATGCGGTCAGCGCGCCGTCAACGAAATGGAGTTTTCCGAAAAGCATCCGTATGAGATAGACGATTACGTCAAGAAAGCCATCGAAGACTATAAGACACAGGGCGTCAGCGCCCACGAGCTCAAAGCAAAGAGCGAAGCGGAATTTGCCAAGGCTCTCGATGAGTTCGTAAAAGCGAATCCGTCCAAGGCCAAGAAGATCAGGAAGCTTATCGGCAAGTTTGCCGCATCGAATGCTTTCAGAGAAGACTTCCGCGCCAAGGGCGTGTGGTCGCTCTGCGTAATGCGTGAATGGCTCCTCGGAGTCGGCCGCGCAAACGGCCTGGGCGACGATGTTTTCATGCTCTACATCAAGGAAGCGATTGAGCTCACGAAGGGCGATGCTTCGGTGCTCGCCAAGATCCCGGCAAGAAAAACGAACTACGAAAGGTATCTGAATAACCCGCCGTTTCCGAACGTGATAATAGGACGTTTCGAGCCCTCCGAATGGCTCTCCGACCCGAAGCGAAGGAATGACTTCTATAGGAGCGGAGCTGACGTTTCGGCATCAGATTCAGCTGTAAAGGGCTTCCCCGGAGCTGCGGGCAAAGTGACGGGCAAGGTCCGTGTGATCGACAGCATAGATAAGATAGATGAAATTGAGCCGGGCGAGATCCTCGTAACGGGTGCGACCAACATCGGCTGGACAAGGGTCTTCCCCAAGGTTTCAGCGATCGTCACCGACATCGGCGCTCCCCTCTCTCATGCCGCGATCGTGGCAAGGGAATTCGGCATTCCCGCGGTAGTCGGCTGCGGCAACGCGACGACAGTCCTCAAGACCGGCGACACCGTTGAGGTCGACGGCACGGCAGGAACCGTAAAGGTGATGTGATCTTATCTGTAAGCGATCTTTATGTGCGGAGCGCGCTGCTGTATATATCCGAGAAAAGCGTTCAGGTCAGGAGTATTCATGGAACGATACCGTCAATAACTTCAGCCGGCGTGATCTTCTCAGAACCGGAATCATCATCTTCAGCATCCTTCTTCTTTTTCTTCTTCTCCTTTTTCTTAAGCTTGAAAACAAGCAGCGTGAGAGGAAGGAAGATTGCTATCTGAATGAGGCATACAAGGAAGCACGACCACTTCAGATAATGAAGGAACGAGGTCGTATAGAAAAGATCCATGGCGCCCTCAGCGGATATCCAGGTAGAGTATTTGTAGATAGAATTTGAATAGAGGCCGAAATAGAGTTCAAAGAAAGCCGGTACGCCGAGCATCAGCACGCAGTAAAGCACGATGGGAAATGCCGGGAACGCGAAAAGATACTGAAAGAACATGCACACTATAAAAGTGGTTACGGAAGCCACCCAATCGGTGCATATCTTAAGGAGCAGCCAACCGATCTGGGAGACGGGGATGCGTGCGCCCAATACCAGTCCTAAAAGAACGATCAGAACGAACATCAGCAAATAGAAGACTAAAAGTATCAGCGCTCCGGCGATGGTCCTTCCAAGGACGATGGTGCTTCTTTTCACGCCCTTTTCCTCAGACTGGATTATGGAACTTCTGGTGAACTTCAAGCGGTGCATGCTCAGGATAAGGATCGACCCCATCAGCGGGTTGAAAAGATATGTCAGAAATTTATGTATCTTGAGGATAAACGTCATATCGTTCATGAGCGTCATCTTCGTTGCGATCTCCGAAGCAACCGCGGCAACAAACAGAAGCGCCGTCAGTATTATGAATCTCTTCTTCCTTATGGTTACGTTAAATTCTTCTCTGATAATTCCGGCCATAACGCACCTCACCATACCAGGATCCTCTCAGAAGGATCCATATACATTCCGTCACCCGGCTTAATGCCGTATGTCTCATAGAACTCGTCAAACTGCATCAGCGTGTAATTGATCCTTATGTAGTTGAGCGGATGCACATCCGTCCTTACCTTTTCCATCTGTGCCTGTTTGGACATCAGGAAACGCCACTCGGCGGCAAAGCTCCTGAAGAAGAGATCGTAGTTGAAATCCTTTTGGTCCTTGCCGATCATGAGGCAGGCTTTAAGGCCTTCGGCGTCAGCGATCGTCTCTTTCGAGTGATCTACAATGGAACTGTAAGATACTGAACCCTTGAAGGGAGTATATCCTCCAAAATGTTCCTCTATCCTGTATGCCGCTTCATTCCATTTATCCAGTTCATCCTTGGATACAAGTGACTTGTACTTGCCTTCTGCGTCCCTGTAGATCCCGGAGGAGTCAAAAGCGTGGGACAGCTCATGGCCAAGCACGGAAACGAAGGAACCGAGCTTTTTCTCGATCGGATAATCATGGTTATAGATCGGGTCGACCAGGATGCCCATGTAGATGTAGATGGTATTCGTTGTGCCCATATATCCGGCGTTTGTGAGCGTCGTGGAAAAATCGCTGTCGTATATGTCCCAGAAATCCTTGTCGATCTTTGTCTGGACCAGCTGCCCGGTACGCTCGATCTTAAGGCGGTTGCATTCGCCGAGGATTTCAAGGAACGTTCCTCCCTCTTCCTTCGGCTTGAAAGTAACGCCCGTGAAATCAGCCCTGTTGTCCGGGACCATTATCTTTTCGCCGATCTTGTCGAGCTTGTCGCAGACGGCTTTCTTGCTGTCTTCAGAGAGCTTGCTCTGATTTATCAGGATCTTGTATTTTGCCTTAAGCTGGCGTACAAAGTCCTTAACCTCGTCATGGACGCTCTCGTCGTAGTAATAGTCGATGTACGCCTGGTCCATCGCAGCAGACAGGATCGACTTGGATATCATGCCGAAGAAATCCGCATCCTGCTCATTATCGTGGCGCTCAGAGAACGGGTTTGAACGGTCGAGCTCGCTGTTCAGGTAAAACTCGTTGGACTCCTTATCCAGATATCTTATGGACTTGAGCGCAAGCCTTGCCTTGAAATAAAGCTTCATCTCATCGACATTCTTCTGGACATAGATGTTCTCAAGCTTATCCAGATAAACGAGGTCGCCCGAAATGTTGTCACAGGAGTTTATCTTGTAGTGCTTCAGCATGTCGGCAAGAGGATAAGATCCGGCCTTTTCCAATATCTCCGTCATGGGATGAACGTTATCCGTATCGCTGAGTTCCGAAAATTCCAGATGAATGAGCATGGTCTCAAAACCAAAACCGGCCCTGACTATCTTATCCACATCCTTATCAGAATAACCGCACCTCTGGAGAACATACCTGATGCGCTTCTCCGTCTTGTCCTTCTGCTTGTACGCATCTGCAGACATATGGACATAGTAATCTGATTTGTTCAGCATCAGCTCAGGTTTCGTGATCATCAGGGCGCGCTGGTCGCTGAGTGATTCATTGGTGTTGTAGCTTAAGTCCACCAGTGCGATCGCGAAGGGATTCTTCTTGTTATCGATCATGTAGGAAGATACGTCATCGATCGTTTCGATCTCGTCGATGTAGCGCATGTACTTCTTGAGGGGCTCCACGCCCTGGGCATTTCTGTAATCCCAGTCGTTGAAGATCCCGTCAGCGATACGGAGCAGTTCAACGTTCTTGTTCTGGACAGACTTATCGTCAAGGATCGCCCTCTTGTTTTTGACGACCTGCCTCATCACCTCGCCGAAAGCTGATATCGAATAAGTGTAATCCTCAACCTGCTTGCTGGCCCATTCATAATTTGCGGCCGCAGCAAAATCGTCCTTGACGGACTTTGTCTTCATCTGATCGATATTCTCGAAAAGAGCCGAATCCATCCAATTGATGTGATATCCGCTTATGGACTGCTTGTCTTCTGCATTACAGCAGCACAGAGAAAACAGCATGGAGGCCGCAAGCAAAAGCGCGGCCGGCTTTCTGAAAGTAAACACCCTAAGATCCCCCAAATGCTCAAAGAAAAACTTCTTAACGATCAGGGAGATTATAACATAACGCTCAAAGTTAAATTCTTACAGATACCTGTTCTCGTATTCTTCCACAGGAACCGGCTTCGAGAAATAGTAACCCTGTATAACGTCGCAGCCCAAAGCCTTGAGCTCGTCGATCTGAGGCCTGGTCTCCGCGCCTTCCGCGAGGCAGACAAAGCCTAAGTCCTTTGCAAGCGAAATGATATGCCTTATGACCGAGATGTCCTGTCTTAAGGGGTTTTCAACTCCAACTTTATCCACGAAACTCTTGTCTATCTTAAGCGTGTCCAAAGGCATCTGCGTAAGAAGCGAAAACGAAGAATAACCTGTTCCGAAGTCGTCCATCGAGATCTTGAAGCCTTCGTCACGAAGCTCGTTCAAGACTCGGATCATCTGCTCGGTATTATCGTACGAAGCGCTCTCCGTAAGCTCGAAATCGATGAGGTCATGGTAAATGCCGTACGAATCGACGATCTCGGTCAGATGCTTCACGAGATTGGTGTCATAGAGACGGTCGCGCGAAAGGTTGACCGACACGGGATAGAGGACCTTTCCTTCTTTTCTCCATTTGGCGAAAGCCGCACACACTTTGCGCAGAACGATGTCATCGATCTTGCCGATCGAGCCGTCTTTTTCGAAGAACGGAATGAACCTGTAAGGGCTTAAGAACTCCTTGTTCTTGTAGTTCCACCTGATGAGAGCCTCCGCGCCCTTGACCTTCTCAGTCCTGATGTCGAACTTCGGCTGCAGGTAAACGACGAACTCATCGTTTTCGATCGCCGTGTCGAGATAAGCCTTTATGTAATTGCTCCAGAGGCTGTCGCTGTACATCTTCTCGGTGTAAACGACGACGTCGGTCTTGTTGTGGCTGACGCCCATCTTCTGCGCAAGCTTGCCCGCGTCGGCAACGCGGTTGCCAAGAAGCATCGCCATCTTCATCGGAACGAAACCGCACCTGTAGAAGATCTTGTAGTTCGGGTCTTCCTTAAGATGCGAGATGCCTTCAAAGAAGTCCTCAAGCTTTCTGACGGCCTCTTCTTCAGGCATGTCTTTGATTATCATGGCGAAATTATCGTTGTGGCACCTCGCGCTCGTATATACAAAGTCAGCCTCTTTCATGGCTTTTACGACATTGCAGAGCACTTCGTTCGCTGCGATGTGGCCATATACCTCGTTGATGACCCTGAAAGCCTTAATATCGAAATGGACGAACGCATAGTCCTGAATGCCGCTGTCTGCCGGCATTTCGAGGTACGGCACCAGATGCGACCAGTTATGGTGGCCGGTTATCGGATCGAAAAGCGCCACCTTGTAAAGCGTTTCCTTATCCACGGAATCAATGTCATCGCCCATTATCGAGCGCGCCATGTCATCCACGAGCTCGCACTCATACAATATCCTGATCTTCCTGCCGTCCGAGAAAATGCCTATCACGTCAGGCGAACTCTTGATAGTTAGATTGCTGTACAGCCTGTGGGCGTCGTCAGCCATCGAGATCTCCGTTATGGTATCCCTGATGTAAGTGATATCGGGCTTTATGTCGCTGTCAAGCTCAATGGAATAGAAATACGCCTCGCCGATGTCGACTGACTCCAACCCCTGCGGGTATTCGATACGGTCATCGTCTTTTCTGTACTCAATACCGATGACGGGCCCTTCGACCGAGCTCAAAAAGAAAACGCCCGGATAATCGTAAGTTCCGAAAGCATTGGTAAGGCGCGCTATCTCTTCTTTTACAGTTCCATTGTAGAACGCGTCGATCTCGTCCTCCGTCGCGGGGACATAGTACAGCACTCTCTTGGGTTTATAGAGCTGGTTGAGTTTGTTGATAAACATACCTGTCCTCCGCGCGGGCAATTACCCGTATTATACTATGCGGAGATTACGCTATCCATTCCCCATAGCTTCTTCACTTAGTGTGAATAACTGTTAATAAACTGCAATAACACGTTATCGTTACGATACTACTGTCAGAGAATCCGGCTCTACATGACATTTAAGGAACCTGATCTCCACTCCCGCTTTTTGCGCTTCATCAAGGGCAGTTCCGAACTCCGGGTGAGTATCTGCGTTAGCCCGCACCTCATAGACACCGTCCATCTGGATCACAAAAGCCAGTATGGCATGATATCCGGCTTCCTTGCCTTGATCAGCTCACGGATGTGCTTTACACCGCGTTCTGTCGGAGCATCAGGAAAGTACCCCACTCCGCCGATCTCCAGAGTGCATCCCTTGACCTCCATCAGATACTTTTCGTTTCCGCGCTCCATGTAGAAGTCAATGCGTGAATCACCGTAAGTATATTCCGGCACCACAGCATCATAATCCTGCGATGCCAGCCATTCCTTCACCACCTTGTTAGGAGCCTGACTGTCTATATTGAAAAGGATCCCGCTGTTCTTTCTTACGGCTATCAGATCGTATTTCGTTTTGCGGTCCGGAGTGCCGGGAGCGGTCAGCCAAACTTCGCTTCCGGGTATCAGAAGCTCCTTGCAGCGGCCGGTATTCTTAACATGTACGGTTTCCCTCCGCCCGTCGATATTCACTTCTGCTATGAATCTGTTCGGACGCTTTACGAATACAGCCCTGGTTACGTTGTCATAGACCATTCGCTTATTTAGCGGGTTCCCACTTGCAACGGACGGGTGAAACGATCGTTCCGTCTTTCTTCATATCTGCCATCGCCTTGTCGACAACTTTTCTGTCAAGTCCGGTCAACTCAGCAATCTTACCTGCGTTAAGAGGTTCTCCTGCCTTTTTCATAGCATCCAGAATTGCTTTCTTTTCGTCCATCGTTATCTCCTCCTGTGCGTAAAAATATATTTCAAATTATACCTTCAGATTCCTTCGTTGCGGGCCTGCTCTGCCAGAGAATCAAAGTTGTATGCGTGAATATCCATTTAAAGTCACCTACTTAGCCTGAACCAGAGAACCGTTACTTTCCCGTCATCCTCTTCGCCTGTGATCTCGAAGCCGAAGCGCTCAGTATAAAACCTGATGTTGCGTTCATTATCCTTTGGCGTTACCAAAGTGATCTCGTTCCAGTCCGGATGTTCACTCATAAAATGCTTCAGAAGCTGCGTTCCTACGCCGCGGCCTTGTTCTTCTTTTAACACTGCCAGGCAGCCGATATAGTACTTGCCGGGGCCTTCCTCTTTGTAAGAGATGACGCCTATCGGCCTGCCCTGATCGTAAGCAATGATCTTCGGGTAATCTTTTACCGACTGCTCCATGTTTTCGCGCGACCTGCCATATGCCGGGCATTGTCCGTAACGGATGAAATCATCGTAGAAAGCAGAGTTATATATTTCCACAAGCACATCTGCATCGCTTATGTCTGCACACTTATAGACCGGCATGTCAGATTCTCAGGACTTTGGCTTCTTTCGCGTCGTTGATCGTGCCGGGAACGGAATCTTCAGGCATGACAAAGTAATTGCCGCATGCGAGGCAGATGTGTCCGCCGGCCAAAATGTCCGGCTTCATCAAGTATCCGCAGACTGAACAACGCGCTTTCATTTTCTACCTTATTCGATAGGCTCGAAATCAGCCGCGCCGTGCTTGCAGAGCGGGCAGACGAAGTCCTCGGGCAGCTCGTCGCCCTCGTAGACATATCCGCAGACCTTGCAGACATAGCCCTTCTTGCCCTCAGTCTCGGGCTTCGGTTTGACGTTGTTCTGATAGTAGGTGTAAGTCATCGTCTCCTTCTTGGTGATGACGCGCGACTCGACGATCGAGCAGATGAACAGCCCGTGCGTATCGAGGTCGACGTAGTCCTCAACCTTGAGCGAGAAGAACGCGTTGATGTACTGCGGCAGGAACCTAAGTCCATTGTCGGACCTCATCTCCTCAATGCCCTCAAACTTGTCGACGGACCTTCCCGATCTGAATCCGAAGTTCTCGAAAACAGAGAACGGCGCATCGGTCGACAGACAGTTGACGTTCATAATGCCGGTCTGCTCGATCACGTGATGCGAGTAATTCTCCTTGTTGATGGCGACAGCGATCCTGTTGGGCGTATTTGTTACCTGTGTAACAGTGTTAACGATGAGTCCGTTGTCCTTTTTGCCGTCATTTGACGTGATGACATACAGGCCGTAACCGATGTTGAAAAGAGCCCTCATGTCGTTCTTGTCCGCGGTCTCTGATTTTCTCGCCTTGTACTCCGCGCAGAACTCCTCGGCAAGAGCCTCAAGCTTTGCGCTGCTCTCTTCATTAAGCGCACTCCTGATGCTGACCGTGTTCTCTGCGAATGTGCAGTTCTTGCAATTTTCGAGCATGGACTTCATTGTTTTTGCTGCGGTCGGCGCCCACGAACCGTTCTCGATGATGCCGATCTTGTGGTTCTGGAAATTGCGCTCGGTCAGGTGATGGATGAACTCTCTCATGAACGGGAAGATGCCCGCGTTGTATGTCGTTGTCGCTAGGATTATCTTGCCGTATCTGAAAGCGTCCTCAACAGCCTCAGCCATGTCGCATCTTGCGAGGTCGTTTACGACGACCTTCGGGCACCCCTTGTTCTGCAGCATCTCGGCGAGCTTCATGACTGCGTTCTTTGTGTTGCCGTAAACGGAAGTGTACGCGATGACGATACCCTCAGTCTCCTGCTGGTATGTTGACCATGTCTGGTACAGACCGATGTAGTAGCCGAGGTTCTCTGAAAGAACAGGTCCGTGGAGCGGGCAGATGATCTGGATATCAAGGTTTGCGGCCTTCTTGAGAACTGCCTGAACCTGAGCGCCGTACTTGCCTACAATGCCGATGTAATATCTTCTGGCTTCGCATGCCCAATCCTCTTCAATATCAAGTGCGCCGAACTTGCCGAATCCGTCAGCCGAGAAGAGCACCTTGTCCGTTGAATCGTAGGTCATGAGGACCTCCGGCCAGTGGACCATCGGCGCGCCGATGAAGTTCAGGACATGAGATCCGAGCTCGAGCGTGGAGCCCTCGCCAACAACGATCTGGCGGTCTTCAAAAGCCGTTCCGAAGAAGTTCTTCATCATGACGAAAGCCTTGTCGGATGCGACGATCTTCGCCTCCGGGTAAGCCTTCACGAAGTTCATGATATTCGCGGAGTGGTCAGGCTCCATGTGCTGGACTACGAGGTAATCGGGCTTTCTGCCGTCCAAAGCCTTTTCGAGATTGTCGAGCCACTCGTGGGTGAAGTTCTTATCGACCGTGTCCATGATGGCGATCTTATCGTCCTTGATGACGTACGAGTTGTAAGCCATTCCGTTCGGCACGACGTACTGTCCTTCGAACAGATCTATCTTGTGGTCGTTGACGCCAACGTAAATAATGTCATTAGTTATCTGCATAATAATCTCCTTTGCCTGAAGTTTTTTCTAAATTATAACGTGTTATCTGCCTGCCCGATATACCGGGTCGTTCCTGTGCTCTTCGAACCAGTGCTCTGCAAAGTCTTTTACCCTGCAGGTCCCGTAGTCGTTGCCGTCTTTTAAGTAATAGTTGAACGGGCCGTATCCGATAAAGTCATCCACGAGGATCATGTTTTCGAAGATAATGGTCCACTTGTGCCCGGCGAAAAGCACCTTGTCGCCGCGCTTGAAGCCTTCGAAAACACCTGTCACGGCGGGCGATATGCCTTCGCTGAAACAGACTGAACGCGGGTTGACAAGCTCGTTCGGCTGAATGGCTTTGGCGCACCACTCATTGCCCGGAACCGGATCGGTCAGCCACCACGCTTTGTCCTTCTGCTGAAAAGTAATGAACTGCTTGCACGAGAGCATTTGCTTTTCGCTCAGGAGCGTGATGCCCTGAAGCTCTGCATTTACTTCAAGATCCGGGCGGTTCTGCACGATCCCGAAACGCCCCGGCACCGATCTGAAGATCTGATGGTCAGGCTTGGGGAACCTGCAGTAGGACGTCTTCCCCTTGCCCTCGCCGCGGCTGATCAGCTTTTCCTCGAGCGTCATGTATGCATACGGCTTAAAGCATTCCCTCTTGTAGACCTTGTCGTAATAGAGCAGGTAGATAAAGTGCTTGCCCTGCGCTTCAAACTTATGCTTTATAAGGCCCATGACCTTTACAAATGACTCTTTGCTGACCGTGTGGATACAATTAAACCTGTCACAGCTGATATAGCCGTTGCCTTTGACAAACGTGCGGTAGAACTCCATCTCCGCGGTGATCTGTTTATCAACACTGAAATAATAATGCTCATCGCCGCTGCCGTAATGCCAGAAGGGCTTCATCTCCCACTCACCGAGCATATCGTATCTTTCGATATCCTCGTCTATATTGAATTCAAGACTCCGGTTAAACTTGTTGAAAAGACTCGTCGCGATCTTCTCCGCAACGTCGTCAGGTATTATGTTTGTGGCTCCGAATAAACCCATAGTTTTATCCCTTATTTGTGAAAATGCAGCAGCGACTGCCGGTCTGTATATCCGATCTTCCTGTAGAACTCATTTCCGCCACCGGTCATGAGCTCAGCGCCCAAAGGACGGAGCACGGCGTCGTGCCTTGAAAGCGCCGCCGCGGCAAGGCCCTTATTCTGATGCGCGGGCACCGTGCAGAGCGGCTCCATGTAGGCAAGGCGGTTCTTTTCGACCCACCACATGCCCGAAAAGCAGACATAATCCTCATTATACAGATCCGAGACGGGACTCTCGTAAAACACGAATGCCACGGGCTCATCGCCGTCAAACCAGAAACGGTCGAGCCTGACGTAATCCTTGTCCATCCAGGGCGGCGTGACCGCATACTCAAAGAAGGGCCCTGCGAGTCTGCACGTCTCATGGTTATATGCATCGGTCATCAGTTTCCAGACCAGCTCGATGTCAGTCAGGAGCTGGAACTGCTTTGTATGAATGTTCATGGCCTCTCCCCGCAATACGCCTTAATTTCCGTATAGATATTAAACCATACAAACGGCGCGGAATTAAGCCATGAACATTCCTATGTCATTCTTCTCCTTCTTCAGGCAGGATAAACTTGAGTATTTCCTTCGGAATGGAAAACCTGTCTTTTCCGAAAGGATCAATGGCCACGCCCAGCACTCTTTCGCTGTTCATGCCGTTCCTGATGATCTCCCTGATCGGGGTATTGATCGTAACACCCGTTGATGAAGGTGCATTATTAAGCTCTTCCTCGCTGGTAAAAAGCGGGAACCACTCGTTGCCGTCACCGTCGACTACAGTCTCCATGCGGAGTCTTACTTCCTCGGTAACCTGGAACGTATCACCAATGCTGAGTTCGTTCAGGTTGATAGAGCTCATGGCGCCGTTGACATCGATCATGGGCATGATGACCTCTCCGTCTTCGCCGATCCTCTTCTGAAGGACGGCAATAAGCGTCATTAAGTTCTCCGGGGTTCTATCTTCACGGCAGCGCCTGACCGCCATCTTAATGTACTTGTTGTCATCGAACCTGTCAGACTCATCCTTCAGGGAAGGATGAACTATCCCGTTGAATCTTTCCACGACTTTTTCCACATCGTCAGGGATGAAGTCCTTTGCCTGAATGATGATCCCTATCGGCAGACCCCAGAACGCTTCCGCGACCGCTCCTGCTATCGCGCCCAGTGTATCCGTATCGCCGCCAATGAACATGACATTCCTGATGCAGTCCTCGTAAGATTCAGACTCCAGGAAACAGGTGAATGCCTCAGGCATAGTGTGCATGCAGTCTTCAACATGGTGATACGTGGGGCGGATCTCCTCCAGCGTTCTGGAAAGGTCATAACCGAACTCATTTTCAATGTAGGCCTTTATCTCGTCCTTGGAAGAACCGTTCCTTGCCATGTATATTGCAGCCGCAACAGACTCCGCGCCCTTAACTCCTTCCGGGTGGTTATGCGAAACCTCGGCAGTCCACCTTGCGACCTCACGAGTACGCTCAATTGAATCGTACAGCCAGCCTGCGGAAGAGACCCTCATTCCGGAACCGTTTCCGTAGCTTCCGTAAGGCTTGGGGTCATCCGTCAGCACCCAGCTGATGAATCTGGCGCCATATCCTGCATTAGGGTACTTCTGTCCCCACTTCTTCATTGAGCGGATCACCGCTCCCTTAATGGTCTTCTCGTCAGCATCAGGGCCGGCGTCCATGAGTGCCTCGGCGACTGCAGCTGTCATGATGGTATCGTCGGTGAAATCGCACTCATTGGTAAAAAGCTCAAACTTCCTGGTCTTTCTTCCTCTGTCAAATTCAAATCTGCTTCCGATAATGTCGCCAATAATAGCTCCGTACATAAATCTATCCTCCTTGTATTGTGATCAGCGTCATCCGCTTTCTATGTCTTAAGTATAGAAGCCGGACAAGGCCGGGAGGTAACTTGCCGGGTTACGTTTTCAAAATACTCTATAACTGCAGAGTTCTCTTTATTTTTCATATTTATCGAGATCGCTGAATCCGAAAGTATGAAGCGTATTGTTAATGTTTCTTATGTTGAAGTCGCGGCGTTCAATATGCCACCAGACAATGAGATCGATCTTTTTGCTCTTGGATAACGTCCATCCCGCACTTCCCAACAATTCCAAAGTCTCGGGGAGGTCCAGTTCAAGCGCAATGCAAAAACCGATCGCGGTGCCCTTTTTGGGGCGGTAGTCATCGCCCTGGTTCTTCATGTCGCTATATATCTTCTTGGTAAGAATGCCGTCTTTGTTATATACGTCAGGAGCGTCAAGTCCGCGTGCCTTAACGATGGTCTGTACCCTGCTCGAAAAACTTGCAGTGCTCTGCTTCAGGAGCTCCCCGACATCATCGGGAACACCGCTGCCAATATCAAAGTGATAATTGCTTCTTAACTCACGGGCGCGGGATCTGTTCCTTCCCCGGAAGGAAGAAATATCGTTGATCATTTCCCCATATCTTGAATCAACATAGTTGTTATCGATAAACTCCGCAACGTCGTTGAATTTATCAGAGCTTATCTCGAATGATTCGCTGTCATAGACGACTAGCATCACGTCCATTTGGTCATGAGCAAGGAATTTATTGATCGTCGACATGGCAATCTCGATTGCCTTGTCCTTAGGGAAACCGTATGTTCCCGTAGAAATGAACGGAAAGGCTATGGAACTGCAGCCGAGCTTTAATGCGAGCTCTAAAGAGTTCTCATAACATGAACGGAGTATCGCGGCTTCGCCTCTGGAACCGTCCTTCCAGACAGGGCCTACCGTGTGAATGACGTATTTCGCATGAAGCTTGAATGCCGGAGTGTAAAAGGCTTCTCCGGGATCGATCGTCCCGATGTTCTTACGTTCATGCAAAAGGGAATCCTTGCCGGCAGCCTCGTAGATGGCAGCCTCCGCTCCGCCCCCTATTACAGGATCCGGATTGGCGCTGTTAACAATGGCATCAGCCTCAACCTTCGTAATATCGTTGCGTATAACTTTTATAGACATATCAATACCGATATCCTCACGTGATCTATGCTTATATTGTATCGTTATGTTTGATAAAAGCCGACCCGTTTTAAGCTGCGTTTCCCTTTTCACGGGCCATGTCCGCGCGGATCAGTTCCTTAATGTAAGTTGACTTACCCTTGTCTCCAAGCGAATTCAGCTTGGCAATGACGTCAGCGTCATACTTCTTGCTCAGACGGATGTTGACCTGGATCGTATTTTCCTTCTGGTACTTTGCAATGTACTTAACGTTGTTGGACATGCTTTTTTCCTCCCTTATAGAATAAATGCAGCTATCTGACAATGACAATTTCAGTCTAACATGAGAACCGGAAGCAATATGTCCCTATATCGGGCTCTTTCCTAGAAATTGACTGATAACCATTCGTTTCTAAAGAACGGAATTGCCGCCCGGCTTGAAAGATCACAATTACGCACTTTCTTTAGAGTGCTTAGAACAAATGTTGTAAATATCTTG
>SVJC01000010.1 GCA_015069215.1 Oscillospiraceae bacterium | reverse complement strand
CCATCGAAAACATCAACCCCGGCAAGAGGACCTTCTTCAGAAGGCGCCTCAATTTCGGCAGGGGCCGCGAGCGCCGCATCCGCAAGCAGTTCTACGACAGGACAGTGCGCGCAATGCGAAAGGGCCTCCCCGTCTCCGCCTCCTCAACCCCCGGCCAGATCGAAGACGTCCTTGCCCAAAACGGCGACACCTCCTTCTCCGCCCTCAGGCAGGAGTATGAGAAGGTCAGATACGGTAAGTGACGGCTGCTTTTGGGGCTGATTCATTCCAGAATTTGAAAAACTGCTAATTGGAATGAAGTTTTTACTTAAAATATCTCAGCGTTGGCTGGAATTCATTCCAGAAATAGAAAAGTCACTTTTTGGAATGAAATTTTCGCCCCAAAACCTCGAAAAAGCGGCTGGAATTCATTCCAGAAATGGAAAACCCACTTTTTGGAATGATTTTTCGCGTAAACTCCCCTAAAACCAGCCCATTTTTTCATTCCAAAAAAGAAGAATCTCTAATCTGGAATGATCCCCCTAAAAAACATAGGACATCAGCCGCCCCCCAGCCAACTTTTTCACCCAAAAACAACACTTCCATCCCGCGCTGTCGCATAAGCATCAGACCGCTGAGACATTGGTGGTTGGATAAAGCGCGCCTGCTTGCCACAATAGAGACATCACAGGGCAAGACCCGGCACGATAAAGGAGACAATAACATGAAGATATTCAGAACCAGAGCCAGAAAGGTCAGAGTAATCCGCAAGGAGCTTTTGAACAGGATCAAGATGGCAACAGCCCTCGAAGTGATCAGAGTCAACTTCCAGGGAAGCACAGTCAAGTAATCAACACTCACAGAGTGAATAAACATATCAGTCATTAGGAGGAATAAAGATGACAACGGCAACCAACGAAATCAATTTGCAGGATCTCGAGAACGTAACCGGAGGAAAGATCACAGCAGAGGGCGAAAAGAAGCTCGTAGCAGGACTTAAGCTCGCAAAGGCAACAGGCGTTAGCAAGGCTAAGGTATTAGAGCTCCTTCCCCAGTATTACGACGCGCTTCACGGTCAGTTCCCTGAAACTTCACTCAAGGAAGTCAAGGATTACATCAACAAGAATTGGAATAAGATCTGAAATATAAATATTTTTACTTTGCCATAAATACCTCTTACCCACCCGCAGGTCAGCCGCCTGCGGGTTCTTTTTTGTCTTGAGTCAATTCTTTAATCAGACTGAAAATTCGGCTATAATTCTCGGTGGAATAATTATATTTTGGAGGTCCACGGTATGGCTGAAAGACGGGTTGGAACAGTTTCAAGAGGCATCAGGTGCCCCATCATCCGCAAGGGCGACGATTTGTCGGTCATCGTAACGGATTCGGTCCTGGAAGCAGCGGAAGCTGAAGGTTTTGCGATGAGGGACAGGGATGTCATTGCGATCACCGAGTCTGTCGTCGCAAGGGCGCAGGGCAACTACTGCACCGTTGACGACATCGCAGCAGACGTAAAGGCAAAGACGGGCGGCGGCACGGTCGGTGTCATTTTCCCGATCCTGTCACGCAACAGGTTCGCCATCTGCCTCAGGGGCATCGCGAAGGGATGCGAAAAGATCGTCCTCATGCTCTCATATCCTTCTGACGAAGTCGGCAACTGCTTGGTCAGCCTGGACAAGATCGACGCGGCAGGCATAAATCCTTACAGCGACGTTCTTTCGCTCGAGAAGTACAGAGAGCTGTTCGGCGAAAACAAGCACGAGTTTACCGGCGTTGATTACGTCGCATATTACGGCGATCTCATCAAGGCATGCGGCTGTGAGGTTGAGATCATTTTCGCAAACCAGGCAAAGGCCATCCTCGATTACACAAAGACGGTCATCAACTGCGACATCCACACAAGGGCAAGGACTAAGAGGATTCTCCTCGCGGCAGGTGCCGAAAAGGTCGTCAGCCTCGATGAGTTGATGAACGCTCCGGTCAACGGCAGCGGATGCAACGAGACATATGGTCTCTTAGGCTCCAACAAGGCAACCGAAGATCAGGTCAAGCTCTTCCCCAGAGACTGCAAGGATCTGGTCCTCACGATCCAGAAGAACATTCTCGAAAAGACCGGCAAGTGCGTTGAAGTCATGGTCTACGGCGACGGCGCTTTCAAGGATCCCCAGGGCAAGATCTGGGAGCTCGCAGATCCGGTCGTTTCGCCCGCATTCACCGACGGCCTCATCGGCACGCCCAATGAGCTCAAGCTGAAGTATCTGGCAGACAACGATTTCGCAGAGCTTTCAGGCGAAGCGCTCAAGAAAGCGATCTCCGAGAGCATCAAGGCAAAGGACGCCAACCTCGTCGGCAAGATGGCGAGCGAAGGAACAACCCCGAGACAGCTCACAGACCTCATCGGCTCGCTCTGCGACCTGACCTCCGGTTCCGGCGACAAGGGCACCCCGGTAGTCCTGGTCCAGGGTTATTTCGACAACTACACGAACTGAGCGGGTTCCGCAAAATAAACAAAGGTCTGATTCCTCCGGGAGTCAGACCTTTTTGTTTTTCTTTAGTTTCCGGTTACACGCGAGGATTCCCAACTGCCGTTCTTTCTGTCTTTCTTTATATCCTGCTCTTGTGATTCCTGTTGTTTCCTGGCATCGGCCTCGGTTGTTAAAGAACCTTCATTATGTGCTTCTTTTATGGCTGTTCTCCATTTGGAAAGGTGCTGATTGCCGGTTTCGGGAATTATGTCGGGAATCTCGCTCCGCGCGAGATCTACGGCGTTGTCGTAATTCTTTAAAGCCTCATTCTGATCTTTAGTAGTGTAGTCTTAATTCTCAAATAAAGCTACAATATTACCGCCAGAAAAATGCTTCTTAAGATCCAATGCCTTACAGTTTCAATACGGCACAGACCGGCAGCCTGCCTGTCCTTCCACAGAACGGCATCTGTCTGTGAGTTTTTTCGTACTGTCATACGAAAAGCTCCTAAAACCACAGTTTCGTCTGCCTTTTTACCATCTTTGAATGGCATTTTGAAAAAATAATCATACGAAATGACCTTAGAAAGTCGTTTTCGTATGATTTTTCAATTGTTCAGACAAAAAAAGGCCCCCAAAAAGCAGACGAAACAAAGAAAAATAGCCGGTTTCGTCTGCCGCAGCATTTTTCTTCACGCGACATACTCACGACATATCGGTAATGTATGATGTATGCATCGGAGGATGAAAAAGCGGCTTACAGATTGTTGATAGAGGATTCACGGATGCCGTGAAGGTTCAGCTATTCGCCTTATAGATATTTATCTCATCCTTCGCGTTGGTGAAGATCAAGGTGTATTCATCAGGATGAGACGCCAGGTACCGGTCCATCGGCGTGCCTGTCGTGGGCGCGAAATAGTTGAAGCCGTATTTTCCGATGAAGCTCTTCATGTCTCCCGAGCCGTCCCAGATGCTGACCGCCTCGTCGTAGAAGGCTTTGTCGCCTGCAATGTGTCTTCCCATCAGTTCGGATCTTGCGTCATAGTAAACCTTATAGTCGGAGAGAAGGAAGAAAGCACCTGTGTTAAAGTCCGTATAAAGAACGGTCTTTTCGGGGCCGGGCAAGACTTCCACCATCTTTGTCCTGTCATCGGTCTTTCCCATGAAGAAGATAAAGATCTGGCTTATGCAGACAAAGCCGACCAGGATATAACCGATCTTCATGAGCTTGTTGGATCCGTCAGTGAACTTGACGTTGCGGAGCATGGGGATCAGCGGCAGAACGAGTGTCCAGCAGCAACGCATGAACATGCACGACATGACAAGGCACCCGGCCGCGAGAAAGAATTCATCTGAAGTTATCTTCCGCTTGATGAGGCCGTAGATCATGAGTCCGGCCACGACGATTATGAGGAACGTATAGATCGAGATGAGCTTGGGCGGAGCAACCTCGATTATGTTGAAAGGCGCCATGTAATCTTTTGCGTTCCAAAGATATAACAGGCCTTCTAAGCCGTTCGGATTAATGGGCGTTACCGCAATTCCTGCGAGCATCGCAACAATGACTCTCCAGTTGATGGAAAATTTCCTGTCCTTGAAGCGGGGTATGAAGCAGAGCATGAACAAAACAAGGAACAGGATGTTCGATGACTGCCAGTTGGCTATGAAGATGAACATTGCGCACATTTTCGCAATGAAGATCAGGAACTCCTTTTTGGTGGGCTTTTCCTTTGAGCTGAATTCCCTGAGGATCAGGACCTGCATGAGAGCCAGTGAGATCGTTACGGCATAGGGTCTTGTCGAAATGAACTTGTTGAGAGCGATCCAGCAGAAAATGGCAGCATTGAGGCCCAGGGTCTTGTCTTTCAAGGTATCCTTGCCGTACTTATAAAGGGAAAGGAGAAGGAGGCCGTTCATGATCATGCCCAAGACGACCATGCCCCAGTCTTTGCCAAGCATGTAAGCGATGTAATTGACCAGGCCGCAGAGCCATTGCTGGATCACGGTATGCACTCCGCTGTTGATGTACCAGTATGCTTCGTGCGGGACGGCGTGGTGATTGAACACATATCTTCCGATGTCGATAATGAAGAAAACGTCAGTGTCGGGATTATGGACCAGGCTTTGCGCAACGGCATATATCGCGAGTGCAATGCCAAGCAGAACGTTCATCAATATGAAAGATTTTTTCTTTGTCTCCATTCGTGAAAACAGCTTCGTCTGCCCGCCTTTTGTCTTGGCCGGGCCTTGTCCGCCGCGCCTCCTGTAAATACCAAGTAAGCCCATATTAGCATATTTTTGTTATAATAAATGCGTTTTCGAGATCTGAACGTCTCTGGTTAAGGAGTTGGCTGTCATGAGCATATCCGGAAAGTTTCACGACAAATTCGTCTACGACAGACGCATGTCTCAACTGCACGATCACATCTCAAAGCTGATCAGTGAATTCGGCTGCGAAAGGATCCTCGATGTCGGCGCAGGCGACGGAAAGATAGACAGCATGCTGATGGAGACTAACAATATCCCCATTACGGGAATAGATGTACTGGTCAGAGACGTTACTTATATCCCCGTTGAAGAATATGACGGTTCCCACATAAACCGCGAAGACAACAGCGTCAACACCACCATGATGATCGACGTCCTTCACCATATCGACGATCCCGAAGCAGTATTCAAGGAGGTCGTAAGGGTCACCGATAAATACGTGATCATAAAGGATCACATCCGCCACGGGTTTATCTCCTACATCAAGCTGAAGATGATGGATTATGTCGGAAACAAGCAGTATTCCGTCAGACTCCCGTATAATTACCTGACGGCCGAAAGATGGAACAAGATGTTTAAGGACAACAATCTCGAGGTCGTCAGCTATAATACCGATCTTAAGTTATATAAAGGCTTATTCCATTTATTGTTTGATTCCAATCTGCATTTCATAACGATACTGAAAAAATCTTAGTTCAAATTTTGCCGCGACATACTCACGACATATCGGTAATGTAGGATATATGCATCGGAGGATGAAAAAGTGGCTTACAGATTGTTGATAGTTGAAGATTCACCTGAACTTCTTGAGGCGACCGGCGACTTCTATCGCGAGGAAGACGCAGGACTTTGGGATGTTGTGACCGCATCAGACGGAAACGATGCATTGGCCAGGGTCACCGGTGAGGATTTCGACCTCATGATCTTAGACATCATGCTCCCCGGGGCTTCGGGATTTGACATATGCAAGGCGGCGAGAAAAAGAAGCGACTGCCCGATCATTTTCGTGACTGCCCTGGGATCCGAGAATAACGTATTGAAAGGCTACGAGACCGGCTGCGACGATTATGTCGTGAAGCCCTTTTCGCTGAGGCAGCTGTACGCCAAAAGCCTTGCTCTTCTCAAGCGCGCAAAGAAGAGTCAGGAAGGCGAACATTTAAGCTGCGGTGCCATAACCCTGGATAAGAAGACCATGCTCGTCAGGGTCTCCGGCCGGGAGATCGCGATCAATGCCAGAGAGTATTTTCTCTTAGTCTATCTGCTCGAGAACAAGGGCTCCGTTCTGACGCGCCAGGCAATCCTGGAGCACGTCTGGAGCGATGACCTTGAAGTTAACGACAGAGTCGTCGACAACACGATCAGAAGACTTCGTGCAAGTCTCGGCAGCGCTTCCGGTCAGATCAAGACCATGATAGGCAGGGGTTACCGCATAACGGAGGATTAACCATGAAAGTGCGCAAGAATACCATTGAGAAACCTAAGTTTATAGTTACATATCTGAACTGTTTTTTCTTATTGTTGGTGATCTTTACGATCATCGGTCTTATCCCTTACGTGGGGTCATATGTCAGCTACGGACATGATGCACAGGAATTTAAGAGCTATATGAACGCGGACAGCATAATTGTAGACTATGCCTACGAAAACAATATAGAAAAAGAGAGATTGTCAGGTGAAGATATTTCAAGGATCAAGAACACCCTGATCACGAACTATCTGTCATACGGGCAAAGGTACAGGATACATATAAATGACGGAAGCGTCATAGATACGTCCCGGACTGCGGTAGTAAGCTACTGCGTATTATCGGATGATCAGTCAAAAATCATAAGAGACAATACATTGAGACTGGCTGATAATAAGTATCTGAAGTATTTCGATACACCTGAGGTAAATGCTTACAAAACAGCTGCCCGCGAGGATGATGTAATGGATTACTTTGAACGTACGGATGATGATCTGTCTTATATCCGTTTCAAATGCAGAGAATTCTATGCGGATTTTGATAAGGGGGTATTCATTCCTGTAGAAGCCGAGATCTGCACCTATACCGACGGGCAAGGCGATATCACGCTTTCGGGAGTCATTGTAAGGTGCGAACCCGATAATACTGAAGGATTTACACTTATAAAGACTCAGGATGGTGTCAGTTCATGCATCGGTATCATCGCAGGATATACAGGAACAGATAATGATTCAGACTACACCGAATTCGGCAGCAGCGTGGATGCTTTGATCTCCAAAAGAGAATGGACGCCTTTAGTGCAGATACCGTTTACGAAAAAGTACAGCAAAGGCATCATGATGGGAATAGCTGTCATTATTGTGGCTGCAGTTGCATTCGCGTTCATACCCGCAACGATCAGATACAACACTAAAAAGAGAAGATACGAGGTCTACGAATACAGGAGCCGGATGGTCGATGCCATGGCACATGACCTCAAGACCCCGATGGCAGCTGTATCTGCCTACGCCGAGAACCTTTCCAACCACATAGGCACCGACAAGCAGGAATACTATGCCGGAAAGGTTGAAGAGAAGGTCGCTCAGATGAATAAGATGGTCAATGACATCCTGGAGTTCTCCAAATCAGAAAAAGAGCCTTCAAAGATAACCAAAGAAACCGTCAATATTTCCGAAGTGATCGGAAAGATAATCTCAGACAACGAGGTTACGATCGCAGAACGCTCTCTGAAGATCAGTTATGACAAGAAGACGGTTACCGTCAAGACTGACGAAAACCTTTTCAGGCAGGCTGTCTCAAACCTCATAAACAACGCCGTTCTTTACAGCAAGGAAGGCACTGAGATAAATATCTTCTGTGATGAGAAAAACCTCACCATCACCAATACGCCTGAAGAAGAGATCGGGAACGTAAACGACCTGAGGAACCCATTCGTAAAGGGCAGCAAGTCGCGCGGCAACAAAGGCACCGGACTGGGTCTTGCGATAGCAAACAACAACCTCGCGATGCTCGGTTACAAGCTCGACATCAAGATCGAAGAAGGCAAGTTCGTAGCAGCGGTAAACTTATGAGAAAGGAGATGCGGCCGTGATAACAGGCCTGGTCATTGCCGCCAACAACCTTCCCGATCCGGACATGATCGGCTGATCCTTCATCTCACTTCTTATACTGTCTTTTGACCGATTCCAAGATCCTGTCAAAGCAGCCCGGGCCGGCATCGAGGTAGAGAGTATGCATCGTAAGTATGCTCATCTCAGGATCCAATGACTTGATGGCTTCCAGCGTTTTTAATGTCATGTAGCCTCCGAGGCCGTAGGATATTGCGATCGCGGGTGTCATCATGATTTCGTCTCCTAATATGGATACGTTATTCTTCGTAAGTTCCGACAGATATTTTGAAGCCTCGCCGTCTGAATATCCCTCATAATTGATCAGTATATCGGCTCTTGCCTGCACCATGTAATACGTGCACCAGGAGCCGTTATACGTCAGATCAGGCGCACCTTTCACGCCGTACATTGAAGCCGGATTGTCCATGATGTAAGTCGCCCAGCCCTCAACATAAGTATTCTTGTAAAACGCCAGATAATACATGTGCCTGAGCCTGGTCTTGTGGTAGTTGAACTGATACATGTGACCCGGGATCCCCTCGTGGAAGATCACCATCTCATTTCTCATGAAATCAGGAAGGAATATCACCTCGTGCGAAGGATCGTCGTAATGCTTTGCGGCATACACGCCTCCGACCTTGGCAGCCTTGAATGACTCGGGAAGCTTTGCGATCTCATAGCTGATCTTAAGTTCAGGGAAATATCCCGCTATCTTCTTCTCGATGTTTTCCAGCTTTTCGCGGTTGTTATCGCCTGCAGGTGACGGGATTACCGGCGCGGGGGGCATCGATAAGATCTTATCCAGTTCCTTACCGAGCTCAGCGACGTTGCAGTCTTTTCCGATCTGCTTTCTTAACAGGTACTCATACATTTCCTTGCCGTGATCAAGGCCTGCCAAGCCCTTTGTGTTCTTTGTGGTCTTGGCAAGCGCCGAATAGCGCCTGCTGCACTCGAGGAATTCGGGATTCAGGACTTCTTCTATCACCTTGTCGAGATCATGCAGAAAAGCGGTCTTCTCTTCAGAGGTCATGTCCTGAACGGCTTCGATCTTCTCTGCCATGGTCGCCCTAAACGGTTCTAACCGGCTCTTCTGCGTGAGCATGGCATATGCAGTACTGCTCTTTGTGTAGAATTCCGCGATCGAAGCATATCCTTTCTCAGAGCGCTTTTCTTCGAATTCACAGATCTCATCGAAAAACCTGTCCGCGTCTTTCAAGAGCTCAATGAACATCTCAGCCTCCGTTTTGTTCCTGACATCCAGATAACTGAGCGTCGTGTACAGAGAACCGATGCTCTCCTGCTCGATCGCGGGCAGCATGTAGGCATACCCCTCGTACTGTTTGATGTATCTTTCTTCCTCTAAGTCGAAAACGATCTGATCGTAGAAGTCCCTGTCCTGTTTGTCGAGCTTTTCGAAATCGATCTTATAAAGCCTTTCGAGAAGGCCGCTTAAGTATTCGCATTCACTCTTAAGATCACCGGGACCGGCTTTGCCGAAGCCGGGCTTTCCGATCTTTATGCCGACTGCCGAAAGATCGTTGAAACTCCAGTTTGCGCGTCTGTAATCGTCGCCGATGTCATGCCTTATGTAATCCCACTCGATTGCGTTCAGTTCGTTGGAGGCAGCGTCACCGGACAGTTTTCCGGGCTTTCTAACCGGGTGGACTTTGTCTATATCGTAGGGCTTGCTTGGGAACTCGGTATATTCAAGCGGCTGCAGGTAACTTTTGCCGGAATTCAGCTGACAGGATGAAACACACAGGACGAACGCTGCCGCAAGCATCAAGCAAATCGTTTTTCTGATCAGTCCGCCCTTCATTTGGCTTCTCCTTTGTTTTTTTCTACACAATTATAAACGACATGCCTTCGAAAAGAACAACTGCACTCCTTTGCGGTGTGTATGTCTGGAATTTGTCCCCCTGCATTATGTATTCCGTCGTGCTATCTTCTAGGCAGAAGACCTTGGCCGGCGCATGTATATGAACAACGGGGTGAAAGTTATGTTTAAAAAGATCACAGCGCTGACATTAGTGTTTGCAGTTTGTCTTGCGGCAGCCTCCTGCACTTTCAAGACCTCCGGAAAGCCTTACATCGAGAAGTCTGATAAGGCCATGGCTGACGGAATGGCCTACTCCGTTGAAAGATTTCAGACAGACAACTTCATCTGCTATAAGGCGGCAAACGGCAGGGTCATGCTCTATCCCGTCAATGAGAAGAAGGAATTTCCCTACGATCCCGAAAACCTTTGCGATGTCACGCCCGGAGAGATATACAGGATCACCTACGATGCCCAGAGAGTGACAGGCGGCATCGCGGGCCATAACGACAGGCTTTTCCTGACGGTCTACAGCTGCAGGAAAGCCAGTTACAAAAAGCTTTTCGAGAACGGGCTTTCCCAAAGAGGATACGACTGGTACCCGGGGAGCATAATCGTAAGGCCTTCGCTAAAGGGTTCGACCGAATTCATTGCTTTCAGGAACGCTGACAAGAGCTACGACATGTACACCAAAGAGCGCGGGAAAACGCACTACGATCAGGTAAAAGAGATCAAATACACGGTAAACGTCAATGACCCGAAGAAAAAGACTATCGAGCTTCAGTTCAACGTATTCTGCAAGTCAGGCATTACGGAAGAATACATATTAGAGCATCTGACAAAGATGAAGCCTTACGATGAGACGGAATTCTTCCTGATCGACTGCGAACATACAGGAGAGGACCCGGACTCGAACTATGACTCCATCGAGAAGTTCGCAGCAGGTAAGTATTTTCATCACCATACTAAGGTTTTCGATTCAAAGGATGCCATGACCGGAGGCCCCAAAAGGCTCATCACATATGAGGAAATGGAAACCAGATCGTACGAAGAACTCGGGCTTACCTATGCTCTTTATCAGAAGATCTATTTCACATGGGCCCAGATGAGGGACGGCGATTACTATCCCAACGGGAGCAGGAATCCTTTTGAACAGGAACGTCCGATGGCCTGTGATGTCCTGATCTTCAGCGGTGATTTCGGCGGACAGGCGAGCGTCAGGTACGACAAGAACATGAAGCTGTATATCGACGATGAATGGTTCGATTACAAGGATCACCCGACAAGCAGGCACCCGTATCTGATAGTGTTCATCAGGCGCGAATTCAACGACATGTTCCCGCAGGATTAAAAGTCGTATCTCTTTATCTCGCAGTTATTTATTCCGCACGAAGAGAACTCTTCGTTATCCATCTCCCTGAAATAGGATTCAACGATCCTGACGATCCCGTTGTGGGCCACGAGGATCGGGACCCTGTCGCCTGCTTTTATTTCATCGATGAGATTATAGATCCTTTGGGCGACGTGAAGCATCGACTCGCCGGTCTTAAACCTGCTTGCCATGTCTTTCTTGGCTTCGTGGAATTCTGCTCCGTCCCTGGCAGTCGATTCATAGATGCCGAAATTCTGCTCTGTGAGCCTCGGTTCGATCTCCAGCGGAATGCCCGTCATTTCGGATATATGCTTTGCGGTGTCTAATGCACGGACCAATGGAGACGTGAGGATGACGTCGGCTTTTATGCCTTCTTCGATAATCTTTTTGCCGGTCCCGACCGCCTGCTCATGGCCCTTGGGCGTGAGCTCAATGTCCGTCGCGCCGCAGATCTTGTTTGCGACGTTCCAGACTGTCTCACCATGTCTTACAAAGTAGAAATGATCCATTCGTTATGACGTTTGGATATCAGATAACGCCTATCTTTCTGAGATAGAAGTAAATGAAGATCGCACCTAAAACGATTGAAGCAATGCCGTAAAGATATTCGGTCTTGGAACCCTCGATATCGACAAACTCTTTGTTATTGGGAGTAAAGATGATCCTTACGTTCTCGCCTTCCTCGAACTTGAACTTCTGAGGCTCAGCCGGAACGCCGCCCGGAAGCGTGAGTTCCTCGCCCTCATAAGTGAACTTGAAAACAGGATAGAGTGTACCCTTCTCCTGCTTGAAACCTACGAGCGTGGAATCAAGATGAACACCCTTCCTTCTTGAGACGAAGCACTTGATGATGAGATAAAAACCTGCAAATACCAGGATACCTCCGAAAATTGCCTGCCACATAATATAACCCCCCGGATTAATAAGCATATTAAAACCAAAGGCAATTATACACTAAACAGACCGTATGTCGATTGAATCAACGTAATGGCTTCATCAAGAGTATGGTCACATCATTTTCTTGCCGAAATGGACTCCGGGGTTATCGATCACAAGGATCCTGTCGCCTACCCTTGCTTCCTCATAATTTTCAGGGGTGCAATTGACCGTGGAAAGCGTTCTCTCCATGCCGTCGACTTCGATCACCAGCACCAGATGAGTGTGTTTCGTGTGGTTGCTCACAGTGCCTGAAGTCATGCTTTCCTTCTTCAGGAGAATTCCCGTGGCAACAAGCTTTTCGGCTTTGCTCTGCTTCAGTTTTACGAAGCCGAGAGAGAACACCACAAGGCCGAACAGGATCACTATGATCCCGCCCGGGGAGCTGAACGTCGCTGCTATTCCTATGGCGGCGATCACGCCTCCTGAGATGAACAGTGTTGCCGAATCCCTGCCCATCTCCTTTGAAAGCGCGGCCGCGGTCATCCTTTCGGAATCGTTCTGCGAAGGCCTGTAATTAAGCCGGTCAGGCGAAACCAGATTATACGATCTGTATCCGTCGTCCAGTCCTTCAAAGATGTTAAAGACCATTTTTTATCCTTCAGTCATTCCTGATGTAGTCCGTAAGGAGTTCTTCAAGCGTATCAAACTCACCGAACTCCTTGCCGCCTGCGTATCCGTAAGCATACTTCTTGCTGATGTCATCGTAGATGAAGCAAATGTCATCGATCGCTGCCATCCAGATCTTGCGCTGCGTGGGACTCTGCCACCAGTCAAAGATCGCGGAATCATTGCATACGAAATAGTTGAACAGGCTGTGGCACTGGCTGTAAAAATCCGCCAGTTCATCTTCGATGCGCTGATCCACGCCGTGCTCCCTGCAAAGAGCCTTAAAGCCTTCCAGTTCCTTAGGCGTAGCCGGAATGAGCTTGATAATGGTGCTGTGGCACTCATATTCATTCTCTTTAATCTTGTAGCAATACTTATCAAATAAACCCTTGACGTCCATTTCACCGCTCCTTATGGTCAAAAAATTTTTATAACACAGATATTATACATCTGATGAGCGATTTTGCGGGTTTTGGCAACTTACAACATGTAAACGGCAACTTGCGTCAAGTTGGATTGAACGCTCCTCTGGTCTCTGATAGTTTTGTGCCAGGCAGCCAAACAACGGATTCAAAGGAGTTTTCCATGATAAGCGCAAAAGGGATTTGTAAGAGTTTCGGTGACAGGAAAGTCTTGTCAGGCATCGACCTTGATATCGGAGAAGGAAAGATATTCGGTCTTTTGGGACCGTCGGGCGCGGGCAAGACGACGCTGATAAAGCTGATCACGGGTCAGCTTGGCTTTGATTCGGGAAAGATAGAGGTCTTCGGAAAGGACGTCTCAGATCTCACCGGAACCGACAAAAAGCAGATCGGCATAATGATGGACGATCACGGAGTCTACGACAGACTGTCCTGCGCCGACAATCTGAAGATCTTCGCTGACATCTATGGTGTTCCTCATAAAAAGATCGGCGAAGCGCTCTCTAAAGTCGGTTTGGGTGACAGCGCGAAAAAGCCCGCAATGAAGCTTTCCAAGGGCATGATGGCGCGCCTTAGGCTCGCAAGAGTGCTGATGGTATCACCTAAGTTACTGTTCCTCGACGAACCCACGAGCGGCCTTGACCCGATGACGATGAAGTACATCCATAAACTGATCGTTGACCAGAAGAACAACGGCTGCACGGTCTTCCTCACCACCCACAACATGGAGGAGGCAACCGCCCTCTGCGACGAGGTCGCGCTCCTCAATGAAGGAAAGATCGTTGAGCGCGGCGCTCCTGATCAGATATGCAGAAGATATAACCACCAGAAGACAATCAGGCTGCACTTAAAGAGCGGCGAAGACATTGAGATCTCTCATTCAAGTGACTCTGCCCGCGACCTCGAAAAGCTCATGGAACAGGGACAGATAGAGACCATTCATTCTTCAGAACCGACTCTCGAGACGGTATTCATCGAGCTTACGGGAAGACGATTTGATTCAGATGAGGAGGCACGTTATGCGTAACGCAGCGATAGTATTCAAGAAGCAGTTAAAGGACACACTGAAGAACAAGACGGTACTTATCCAGTTCCTCATGTTCCCTGCGATGACTTTGATAATGGAGAACTGCATCAATGTTCCGGACATGCCGGAGCTGTTCTTTACAAAGCTTTTCGCGGTCATGTACATGGGAATGGCGCCCCTTACCTCAGTCGCTTCGATCATATCAGAGGAGAAGGAAAAGAATACTTTGCGCGTTCTCATGATGGCCAACGTAAAGCCCCGGGAATACCTTATTGGCGTGGGCCTTTATGTCTGGGTACTCTGCATGGCAGGCGCCGGCGTAATGGCCACCGGGATCCCCCAAGATCACATCCCGTTCTTCCTTACGGTAATGGCAATAGGCTTCACCGTATCGATCGTAATGGGCGCATGCATCGGTGTGTTCTCGCCAAACCAGATGGTCGCAACGTCACTGTTCATGCCCGTCATGATGGTGTTCTCGTTTGCACCCATGCTCGCGCTCTTCAATGATAAAATAGAAAAGGTGGCAGGAGTCTTCTACACGCAGCAGCTGCGTATCCTGCTTAATCAGATGACTTTTGACGGCATAACGGCAAAGACCGTGACGGTGCTCGCAGTCAACGCGGCGCTCGCGCTGGTACTGTTTTTCGCCGCCTTCAGGAAAAAAGGACTAGAGTGATGAAAATCAATCTGGACATTGACGGAAAGTATGACGATACCGAGGTCATAATCAGGGCTCCGTATCTAAACAACGACATCGAGAGGATGGTCGCCATGATGCGCATGATCGACATGCAGATCGCAGTGCGCAAGGAGGGCGAGACCATCCTTCTTGAGACTGACAAGATCCTTTATGTCGAGGCGGTCGACCGCAAGACTTTCGTATATACAAGCAGCGATACCTATGAGTCGGAACTTAAGCTCTACGAGCTTGAGCAGGAACTGGTGCAGCGGGATTTCTTAAGGATCAGCAAACAGAGCATCGTGAACCTGAGGAAGATCAAGAGCCTCAAGACCGATGTAAACAGAAAGATCCGCATCACGCTCGCAAACGGCGAACAGATCGTCGTTTCGCGCATGTATTCTGACGAATTGAGAAGAAAGCTGGGGTTAAGATAATGGAAGACAGAAAAACGGTTTTTGAATATATATCGCAGCTCTTCACGACTTTCGGAATAATCGTCGTGATATTCATCGTGATCAACCACTTCATCGGAGACGAGGCAAGAAGAGTATCTACTCTGTTCTCGCTCGGCTCTGGAGGATTGTCCTCTGCGATGCTGGTTCAGCTCCTTCTCCTGGCGGTAATAATCACGGTCGCGCAGAATGTTTTCTTATCGGATATCCTCATCAAGAACATGGCCCTTATCTTGCGCAACATCCTGTTCTTCGTAACGGTAATGGTCGCTATCGCAGTATTTGTCATCCTCTTCGGATGGTTCCCCATCGGCGAGGCCGGAGCGTGGATCGGTTTTTTGGTCTCGTTCGCTGTGTGCACCACGGTAAGCGCAGTGTTCATGCGCCTCGAGGAGCGCGCCGAAAACAAGAAGATGCAGGAAGCATTGAACAGGCTGAAGAAATGAAACAAATGACGATCAACCTGATGAGGTTAACCGTCATATTGAAAAGTTCTTGGATTCTGTGTGAACCGTTATACGATCATCGAAATGATGCTTGAACGGGTGACTTCGACCGCATTGGCGCCGTAAAGGTCCCAAAGGATCTTAGGCAGGATGAATGTCATGAAGAACAGGATGACGATCACGACCGTGACCCAGATGATGACTGTGATCCTGATCAGCTTCTTGTTTCTTTCCTTGCTCATTCTGCCCTTGAGCTGAAGGCTCGCGGCTATTGTGTTGATCGCGAAGATGCCGCCGGCGAGTATTATTAACAAAGGTGTAAGCACCATTCCGGTATTCCAGGAGGACATGATGAAGTAAAGGATCATCGTCAGCACCGAAGTTATCATCATGCCCGTGCCGCAAACATAGACCTTATGCAGTATCTTGGCTTTTTCGGCCTCTGTATAGTCTGCAACCATTACCAGGGTTTCTTTTAAATCCTCTTCCATTTTTTCACTCTTCCTTTCTCCGCGAAGAAGGTCGCGGATATCAATGTCGTAGTAATCTGCCAGTTCTATCATGATGCTGATATCGGGCATTGTGTTGCCGTTCTCCCAACGGGATACGGATCTTGATGAGACATTAAACTTCTCAGCGAGCTGTTCCTGTGAGATACCGTTTTCCTTACGGAGTTCCCTTAGGAAAGCTCCAATCTTGATGGTGTCCATTACTGACCTCCTTTCGCTTCGAATCTAGCACCGGGCCTTACGAAAAAACACGACAGAGAGTGAGAGATGCCGTATTTTCTTACCCGACAGAGGTGTCCGGTCTTAATAATCAAAAGAACTGCGGATCTTTACAAAAGGCCTGACTTTTGTCGTGGCAACTTTCACATGGGCAGGATGGACCGAGTATCCCTTGAGAGCCTCTTCATTCTCAAAAGTTGAATCCAGCATCAGATCGCCACTGGAGCTGTCCAGGCCTTCGGTGATGACCTTTATGTCCAGAAGCCCCGGGATCTGTCCCTGAAGGCCTTCCAGACCGTCCTTGATGCCTCTCTTTATCTCAGCCTTCTCTGCGGCCGAATATTCATCCTTAAGCGTCCAGACGATGATGTGCTTGACCATCTTTCTTCTCCTTGTCTGCTCTTATTTCTTCAATACTTCGTTCATGCTTCCGGTCCTGTAGCCGGTCAGATCCATCGTTACATACGTAAAACCGAACTCTTTGAAGGACTTCGTGATCTGATCGCGGATGTCCTTGCTGATGAGCTTTTCAAATTCATCGGGCATTATCTCGATCCTTGCCATCGTGCCGTGGATCCTGACCCGCACCTGACGGAAGCCGAGGTCTATCAGGAGCTGCTCAGCCTTATCGACCATGCCGAGCTTCTCCCTTGTGATCGTCTCGCCATATACAAACCTTGAGGCAAGGCAGGCAAAAGACTGCTTGTTCCACGTCGGAAGGCCGAACTGCCTGGACAGTGCCCTGATGTCTTCTTTGGTAAAGCCTGCGCTTCTAAGCGGGCTCTTGATATTCAATTCGGCTATGGCCTGAAGTCCGGGACGGTAATCTCCGTTGTCATCAAGGTTGGAACCTTCACAGACCTCCGCCATTCCTTCTTCCGCGGCGATCTTTAAGATCTTCTCAAACAGCCCGTGCTTGCACAGATAGCATCTGTTTTTCGGGTTCTGCGCAAAGCCCTCGATCTCCAGTTCCTCAGATTCAAAGATCACATGACGGATCTGATGGGTCTTGCAGAATTCCTTTGCTTCTTTCAGCTCCCTTTCGGGAAAGGAACACGACTTGGCCGAAATGGCGACCAACCGGTCACCTAAAGCTTCCTTCGCCGCATAAAGAAGAAAAGCGGAGTCAACTCCGCCGGAAAAAGCGACAGCCGCGCTGCCGTAGGATTTCAAAAGCTCCTTCAGATCTTCGTATTTCTTTTGCTGTTCGGAAGTTACGGTGTTATCCATTTTCGGTCCTCTCATACTCTTTGGTAAGATCCTTGATCACTTCGCTTGCGATTATGAGTCCCGCTACGGAAGGGACAAAAGCCGTACTTCCCGGGATTGCCCTGCGGCTCGCGGAATGACTGTCAGAAGGCACGCCGGAGGTCTCATCACTCTTAACGGGCGTAACGGGCTCTGCCTCCGAATAGACGACTTTCAGCTTTTTTACGCCCCTCTTTCTGAGCTCGCGGCGCATTACCTTTGCCAGAGGATCCGTCCGGGTCTTAAAGATATCGGTCACGCAAAACTTAGTCGGATCGAGCTTGTTTCCTGCCCCCATCGAACTGATCAGGGGGACACCTGCTTTCCGGCACTGCATGACCAGCTCGATCTTTGCAGTGACGGTATCAATGGCATCCACAACATAGTCGTATTTATCAAAGGGAAAATCCGATGCGTTTTCGGGCAGGAAAAAGCATCTGTAAGTGTTAACCGACGCTTGCGGGTTGATGTCCAAGATGCGCTCTTTCATCACGTCCGTCTTGTATTGACCGACGGTCTTCATTGTCGCTATTATCTGCCTGTTCAGATTGGAAAGGCATACCTTGTCATCGTCTATCAGGTCAAATGCACCGACACCGCTCCTGGCAAGCGCTTCACAGACATGTCCGCCTACGCCGCCGATGCCGAATACTGCCACGCGGCATTGAGACAGATGTTCCATCGCAGGTTTTCCAAGTAAGAGTTCTGTTCTCGAAAACTGTTCTGACATGTAATTCCTTTATGTGTTTGATCTGACTTCTGATATTTTACTATATCCGGTCATTCATTTATCAGGATCTCATAGAAACCCGGAATGACCGATGTTGCCAGGATCTGGCCGGCTGTAGCAAGATCGATCACCGCATGACCGATCATTATCGGCAGAGGATTCTGATGTTTACGGTAATGAATGCACAGGATAACCGTCAGCGGGAGGAATGAGATAAATCTGTAGATCATGTATCTGGCATCGAAAAGAGTCGGAATGAAGCTGTGCTGCAAGGCGAAAAAGAACGCGGGAACCAATATGGCCACGATCTTATTATCGAACTGCCTGACTCCGCAGCCCAGATACAATGAATCCTCGGCCAATGCCGTGCTGACGGGCAGGACGATAAGATTGATCACCGCTAAAACAGCAGGGATCGGAGCGATCATCATGGGAGCAGCATAAGGAATGATGCCATAGCAGATGAAGCCTGCCAGATACATCCCGGCCATGCCCACGAGAAGTATGATGCCTGTCATGGCAAACACCTGCTTCAGGCGTGTCTTTCCCTTCTCATAGTTGATGAGCTTCAGATATCCGCCCCGGTTTTTCGTGATAAGAACAAGTGCAAGGACGAACAGTATGTTTATCACGCTTGCTGCAACTGACCAGATGTTGCTGATGTCAGATAGCTGTTTGCCTGTGGCCGCCGAAAAGGCAACGAAGACCAGGATGAATAATATTGAGCGCAGCGGCATCAACAGGGCAAGTTTCTTATTTCTCATATCTAACCTCAGCTTTTGTTCTGCCTTTTAATTTATCATAGAATACGCAGATCAGTACCGCCATGACAGGCAATACAACATAATCGATTACAGATCTTGCTTTATCAACAGCCACACAGATCGGAGCTTCGTGCACATAACCGAATAATCCCTTAACGATCCTGAAGGTCGAATCGCTGAATGCGTGGAGCAGCATGACGAGCAAAAGGTTATCCGAGAGCATATAGATTGCCGCAATGAACATGCCCCACAAAAAGTTGGACGGCACCTGAAGCAGAGGGTTTTCGCCGAAAATGACATTGGGAGCGTGGCTGAGTCCGAAGAAAGCTCCCGCGATGACAACCGTGCAGATCCTCTGCTTTACGGTCTTGGTGTTATGCATGAGAAGGCCGTTCATCATGAGGCCCCTGTGCGTTGCTTCCTCGAAGTATCCGGTCGCAAACTGCTGGATGATTATTATCGTTAAGGCCACTATGGCCTGCGTGGTAAAGACATATGCCGTGAAAAGCTTAAGGAATGGCAATAAGATGTATAAGATCATCGGGATCAGGACAAGCCACGTGCCTTTCGGTATCCTGTTCGAAAAGAGCTTTTTGACCGGGAAATTGCTCTCACCGCGCTTTGCATATCCCGAAAGGAATGCCAGCGATACGGTTCCGAATACGATCCTCAAAACGATATCTGCGCACAGCAGCATATTGTTGTCCGGGAATACGTTAAGAAAGACCAGGGCTGCCTCTATGGCTAAGAATATGGTCAGAATTACTGCGGCCTGAATTATGGGCCGTGTTATTGCTTTCCTGTTGTTCATTTAAGTGATCACCTTTCAAACTCCGTTTTAATTCTTTTCAGGAGCTTTTCAAAGGTTAGACGGATGAGATCTGATTTCGTTACAGAAAATATTAAAAGATCATCCGTTGAGACCGGCGTTGACCTTGTCGTATCCGTTTTCGTATTCTTTTCCGACGTCAAAGGCCTTGATCTCTTCGTTCATCAGATCGCCTTTTCCGTCATAACGGTAATACCTTCCGGTCTCGGCAACGATCTCTAAGATACAATAGTCCTCGTCATCGATCCCGCCGGGGTAATATTTCTCATCCCCTTCATTCCAAAGGAGTTCTTTATAAAAGCTTTCTGATATGCTTTTCCGTCATTCCACGTACATGACCGTCTCAAGATCGTCAAAAGCATAATGCCTGTAAGAGATCCTGTAGTCGGGATGCATCTCCAGAACGAGGTTGGCCAGCGTAACGAAGTCTTCGAACTTATGGTATACGGAGATCGCCATTCTGGGGCGGTTCTCCGTTATGAGCTTTCTTGCGCCGAGAAGCGCTTCATACTCCGCGCCTTCGATATCCATCTTGATGAAAGTGACCCTCTTGCCTTCAAGGACATCGTCAAGAGCCACGGTCTCTATCTCCTCAACGCCTTCGAAGTTCCTCTTTTCGGCCTCTTCGCGGCTTATTATGCAGGAAGTCTCAAAGGCATCAGAAGCAAAATAGACCTTCTTGCTTACATCGGCGGTCCCGTAGGGGAAAAGCTCGCATTTCCCGAGGGGAGCCAGGATCTCCTTGCTTTTCGCGTAGTTCTTCGGATCAGCTTCAAAAGAATAGATGTGGTCAAAACCCTTGTGTCCGCACCAGCCTGCAAAGTTAAAGCAGGTAGCCCCGTCAAAGCAGCCGCAGTCCACAAAGACTTCGTTCTCTCTTGCCTCGAAATAGTCGAAATACTGTCCCTGGTTGTTGCGCAGGTCGAAAACCCCAAAGCGGATATCCTTCGCGTCTGTTCCAATATCCTCAATGAGACGCTTCCTGACCTCATCAGCCACGGGCTTCACCGGATAAGATATTATGACTGTCTTACCACAATATTGAGCTTTATCCTCTTTAAGTTCTTTTTCGGTGATAACCCTGATCCCCGTCTCTTTATCAACAGGGCCTTTGCTCTCATCAGGATCAATGAAGCAGTCGACATTCACGCCAAACTGCTTAAACCTTCCGGCAAGATAATGTCCTGCGCGGCCTGCGCCATAGATCAGGCAGTGTGAGCCTTTCTGAAGCTTCTCGGCAAAAAACTGCATGTCACTGTTCAGGTTCCGGTATTTTGGCTCAAGTCCCGTAATGTAACCGAGATCACCCGTGGCCATGTACATTTTCCTGGCCTCAAAGATCTTCATGGATATCTCATCGTTAAGACGGGCGTAAACTTTTTCCGCCATCTCCGAAAAATCCGCATTCAGATTGCCTGATCTTCTAAGGGCTTTCTGCTTCTCAGCCGCCTTATCAGAACCGTATTCGATACGCTTTTCAGATACACCCATATTTATCCTTAAGTATGACCGTCCGGAATTATTTAATCTTTCTTGTGGTCTTTGCGGAACGGCTTGAGTGCTGCCTTGAATTCTTTGATATCGTAGCCGTGGCCGGAAGCAAATTCCTGGAGCTGGTCTTTATCGACTTCCCGCAATTCTTCAAGTGCCCCTGCGGACAAAACGTGCTTGTCGTCCTTTTTGAGGCAGATCCCCATGACCTTGTAAGGAGGGGTATCTTTCGCGTTTTTCATTTGAGAGATAACGGTCATTGTATCGTCTTCGACAGTAACGATGATGCAGTCCACAAAATATACGTTCCGTTTGCGCAAGACTTTCGGCAGAAGCTCACGCATCGTGTCGCCGAAATACAAAGTTATCGAATCGCCTGTTTCGAATGCTTTTCCCATGAAATGGTCCTTCCAATCTTTCTGATAAAGCAGACTTATTATAACTCAGTCGTATCTGCCTTTCATATAATCAGGTTTGCGGGCATCTTCTTTTATCCCCCATAGTCTTTCGCCGGCCTGCATGCGGTAACAGACAAAGTTGACATTGTGCCGGTACACCCAGAGGCTGTAGTTGTCATTTTCCCAGCAGACGCCGTGGAAATCGCCCTTTCCGCAAGGCTGGAACGAAAATACGACCGAACCGCTCTCGTTGTTGATGATCTGAACCGTGGCCATCCCTCTGCCGATCTGGCACTTGGCAGTATATTTGCCGTCATGGCTTTTGGCTTCTTCAACGCTGAAGCTCCCGTACATCTTCGGGCGTCCGGCTTCATAGTCGGCCATTACCTTGTCGTAGATGGGATTCCAGTATTCCGCCATTTTCGCCGGAACTTCCTGATAGTAGTAGCCCTCTTCGCCGGGCTTGCTTCTTCCGCCCATGTTCATTACGAAAAAGTAAAGCTTTGAATCGTAGCGGAATAACGAGACGTGCCTGTTATTGCCGTCGAAATAAGCTCTGCAATTCAACTCTGAATCAGCGATCTCCTCCCATTTTTCAGGCTCTTCCTTAGAGTTGATCCGAAGATCAAGTCTGTCAACATGCTTCTTGTAGAATGCGGGATCGTACTTGGCCCTCGCATTAAACAGCTCAACGAATCTGTCTTTATCGAAAATGGCATCCGTCGTGACTGTCTCCCTGTTGTTAGTCGCATTCTTTCCCGCGCGGAAATCGCATGTGATATCACCTTTGATCTTGCTAAGATGACCCAATGGAATGGCGAACGGACATCCGGTAAAAAGGCAAAGCGTAAGCAAAATCAGGACAATTCCTGTGATCTTCTTTCTCATAATCTTTCTATCCCCTAAAAATCAAAGCTTGTATTTATCACAGATGCCGGGATAGTTCTCCTTCAGAAGCTTGTTCCACTGCTTTGCGGTCTTTCCCACCATCGTGTAATAGCCGAGATAACCTGCAACGCCTGCAGCGACGGCGAAAATGACAAAGCATACGATACCCATAACTAGTTTGTCTGCGATGATCGAACCTATCAGCGTGATCAGTCCGAAGACCGCGATGACTGCTGCGAGGATTATGACAGGCATCTTCTGCTTATTCTTTTTCTCGCTCAGGATGCCATATGCCTGGGCAATCTGCTCTTCTTTATATTCTTTTTTGCGGAGTGCGCTTTCAAGCTGAACACTTACGCTGTAAACGGGGATTTCTACGATCTGCATTTCGTACTCCTCCTAAAGATCTTGTTATCTGATTATACCAACAACGCTCTTGCGCTGCCGTTCTGACCTTTGTAATACAGATTTACCGTTATCATGATCTTCTACTCCCTGTTCATTACCATTCTGACCAGCGTGACCGGCGTGCCGAGAGTCCATTCCCTTTTGCTGCCGTCGAATTCAAAACCGTATCTGTGATAGAAACGGATGGCTCTCTCGTTTTTCTCGAGCACCCACACAAAGATCGTCTTGCAATCGCCAAGTCTGGATATGGCTTCGTTCATCAGTCTGTAACCTATCTTCCGGCCATAGTATTCCGAAAGGACATAGATCGCATCAACCTCTCCGGCATCCGGCAGATCTTCATCTCTCGACGCACTGTATACCGCGAATCCGACTACCTTTTCCTTATCCTTGGCAACAAGGGTATTATCAGGGAATTTTCTGGCACGCGCCGTCGTAGCCTCAACGGTCATCGTATCAAGATATCGGTCACATACGATGCCCCTGTATGCTTCCTTCCAAGCGGTGCAGTGCACGTACCCTCTCCCGCACAGTTCCTCATCAGTCTCAGCTGATTTTATTAAGATCTGATCATCAAATTCTTCCATGACAGTTATTCCCCTGTTGTTTGCTGTCTTTTATTCTACTGATTTTTACGGTCAACGTCACTAAAGAAGCAACTGACCGGGTATTGACAAAAAGGCCTGCCGGGCGCAAAATGAAACCGATTTCATTTATTGAAACCAGTTTCATTTTTCGTTGACGGAAAAGAGAAAGGTTTAGAAAACATGCCGAAAGTCACTCAGGAATACTTGGATAAAAAGAAAGAAATGATCGTAGATGCCGCCTATCAGGTCTGCCTGAAAAAGCCCGTGGAAATGGTGACGATCTCAGACGTTATCGCCGGGACGGGAATGTCCATGGGAGCGATCTACCGTTATTACGACGGACTCGATGAGATCCTTGCCGACATGCTCAAAAAGCTCAGAAAAGAATACGACTATTACGATCGCATCGAAAAGCTTTCCCAAGAGAAGGATCTGTCTTTCGAGGAGATCACGTACAGAGCCTGCGACATCATTGGCGATGTGATGGAAAAACACCTGATGGATATCCAGAAGATCAACTTCGATTTCGGTTCTCTGGCAGTGAACAGTCCCGAGAGGATGGCTAAGATCGTGGAAGGCGCTTCGGGACAGGGCATCACCGAGAAGATAGGTATCTTCATCTTCCCCAAAATGGTGGAAGCTGCACTGAAACAGGGATACAAGATGAACGCCACGCCTGAAGAGATCGGAGTCTTCATCTCTGCGGCATTTACGGGTATCGAGAAGTGCGCGATACTGCAGGCCAATTACGCAACAGGAAGCCTCGGAGTAAAGGTAAAGCCCAAAGAAGCTTTCAGGACACTCGCCAAGTCGATAATCCTTCTTTTCGGAGGAACCGTCAATGAGTAAGAAGCAGATAAAAGCGCCTCTGCCCACGGGCGAATATGCCGTAGGAGTCTTTACTTACACGGTACATAACGACCGTGAGGAGACAATGTATAACGCCCTCGGAACCATGAGATCCATTCCGGTGAAAGTCTACTATCCGGCCACGAGGGAGTCTGTGGAAGGACTTCCCAAGGCGCGTTACATGAGCAAGGCGACTATCGATGCGATCAGGAAGAACTTCTATGTTCCCATTAAATACGAGAAAGTGGAAAGCAACGGAACAAACCGTTCCGAGTGCTATGAGAATGTTCCGTTTATCGAAGGCGAACGTTTTCCGCTTATCCTGTTTAATTACGGTTACTGCTCATACCTGGAAGCCAATACATATCTTTTGATCGAACTTGCTTCTCACGGCTATGTTGTCGCATCCGTAGGGCATCCTTATGAAGGCATGATAACCGAGTTGGATGACGGAACAACATTAAAAATGGCAAAAGGTATCGCATCAAAAGCGTATTCGCCCATGCTCCCTTCCATCATTGCCCTGCTGAAACTCCAAAAAGCCAAAGGTACAAACGAAGAGCTTTGGGAACAGTTTGATGCGGTCCAAAAGAAATACAACAGATTCATAATCGAGAGACTGCCGGAATGGAAACTTGATACGAAAGCAGCGTTAAAGGTTCTCAAAGATAAATATTCCGGCATGATCGACCTCGAAAACGGAGTCGGCTTGACAGGGCATTCCATGGGCGGAGCAACGGCCTTTGCCCTTTGCGAAGACGAGCCTGAGACCTTTACCTGCGGCATCAACATAGACGGCGGATTGTTCGGAATTCATGACGGAAAAGTGATCACGACACCGTTTCTTCAGATGTCGAGCGACGCGAACAAAACAGCTGTTACGGTTGCATTTGTTAAGAATAAGAACGTTGCTTACCATGCCATATTGCGGGACATGCAGCATCTGGGTTTCTCGGATATGAAGCACGTCATCCCGCTCAAATCCCAGGTGGGAGGACTGGATCCCGATATCGCCCACAAAACCGTATTCGGTATTCACCTTGAGTTCTTTGATGCTTATCTTAAGAAGGCTAAAGCCAAGCCCTCTCTGGAAAGCAATGACGCGGTTACCATTACGGAATATGAACCGCACTAAGGTCAAGGGAGAATAAAGGATGGATCAGTTAACTCCAAACGGAGTCTTCGCGGATATTCTGGGTCACAAGATTCACGTATTCAGGGCCGGTGATGCGAACAAACCGAAACTGGTGTTCTTATCAGGATCGGGAACTGCTGCACCCTCTTACGATTTCAAGATCTTATACAGCAAGCTCGCTGACAGATACAGGATAATCGTGATCGAGAAATTCGGTTACGGCTATTCAGATCTTTTCGAAGGTCCCACCGATATCGATCATGTGGTCAATTACCAAAGAGAAGCAATGAACAGTATCGGCGAGAGCGGCCCGTATATCCTGCTTCCACATTCCATGTCGGGACTTGAGGCGATGCGGTGGTGCCAGCTCTATCCGGATGAGATCACGGCCCTCATCGGAATAGATATGGCTACCCCAAAAACTTATCTTGCATGGGCAGGCGGCGAGCTAGATAAGAGGATCGCATCAATTAAGAAGATGCAGAAGATCAAGAAGACAGGGCTGCTCGATCTGATACCGCGCAATAAACGCGGCCTGACCAAAGAAGAGATAAAGCAGCAGACACTCCTTTGGAAAAGAAACGGAATGAACGGCTGCATCTTAAATGAGGCATATGCGGTAATCGGTAACGCAAAGGCCGTCGAAAACGGCGGAAAGATAACCTGCCCGGTCCTGCTATTCGTATCAGACGGCAAACAGGTCTCTTCAGGCTGGATCGAAGACGAAAAGGCATTTGCGAAGCAGACAGACGCCGAAATGGTATTTTTCAACTGCGGCCATTACATCCACTATTTCGAGAGCGAAAAGATGAGCGAAAAGATCAACGATTTCTGCCGTGCATTTTTACACCTCTGTTAACTTGATACTTAATTATGTAACTGAAACTGATGCAGGTGTAGATATTTTTCCGGCTGGTGTCTACTTTTACGTTACCACTTCAATTCTCTCCACTTCACTCACCATTCTTCGACAAAATGGTGAGTGAAATTGCGAACTTACCGCTTATCTTACCATTCTCTCCACTTTACTCACCATTCTTCGGCAAAACGGTGAGTGAAATTACGAATTTACCGCTTATCTTACCATTCTCTCCACTTCACTCACCATTCTTCGGCAAAACGGTGAGTAAAAATGTGAAAACTGCATTGGGAAAGCAATGACGCGGCTACTGTTACGGAATCGGTTTGCCGCCTCCGCCGAAATAACAAAACAGCAGACCTGATAACCTTACAAATGCAGTCTTCTCTGGAACTCTGCCGCGACTGTCCTTCCCCTGAATATGACCGAACCCGCGAAAAGGATCACGCTGACCATCAGGCAGATTACCCATACAAGGGGCATCTTGGCGCTCACGAAAAAGTATATGATGCTCGGCGCAATTCCCATAAAGAGTCCCGTGAGAAGATACAGCATCGTGTTGCCGTTCTTGTCTATCAGCGCAAGCACGAAGTTCGCCGTGATCGTCGCCGCGAGCACAGCAGGCACCACCAGATCGAGCGTTATCTTCAAGAGCCCGAAAAAGTATGCTGTGACACACCACATTGCGATCGTGATGATTACCATCATGGTAACCTTGCCTGCAGAACCCGTACCGGGCTTGAACTGGCGCATTATCCCGAATTCAAAGCCCCTATTATTATAGTTCCTCCGGCGGAATACAGCGCATCAAAAACTGCACAAAAACGAAAGTCAAAGATAGTCAAATTTATTAGCACTCTCCGCTTGCGAGTGCTAATGGTGGTGCTATAATGGGGTCAGAACAAAGGAACGAAGATCAATAAATGGAGATCAGACCTCCGCTTCTTGCTCGGATAACAACATTTTCAAAGGAGATGATAATTATGTTGATGTCCGGTTTATTTGGAGAAGATCTTTTTGATGAATTTATGGGTTTCCCTACAAGAGAGCTTGCCAATATCGACAGGCAGCTTTACGGAAAGAACGCGCAGAACCTCATGAAGACTGATGTCCATGAGAACGAGACGGATTATGAGATGGACATGGATCTTCCGGGATTCAAGAAGGACCAGATCAAGATCAATCTCGAGAACGGCTACCTTACGATCGCGGCTTCCAAGGAGCACGACAGCGAGAAAAAGAAGCACGGCAAGGTTATCCGCCAGGAGAGATACGAAGGCGCCATGCAGAGGAGCTTCTATGTCGGCGACGGCGTAAAGGTTGAAGATGTTAAGGCAAAGTACGAAGACGGTGTATTAAAGCTTTGCATCCCGAAGAAGGAACTTAAGGCTCTTCCTTCCAACACCACGATCGCCATTGAAGGATAATTCACACTCCATCAAAGGGGCTTTGGGGCAACCCAAGGCCTCTTTTTTAATGCCCGCGAATACGTATTTAGTTCTCTTTATTGCCCGCGTAAACTTTTCCGTAAACTATTGAGCCAAAATGTTTACGCCATTGTTTACATCCGTTCACATGTAAACTTTTCCGTAAAGATTACCGCCAAAAAGTTTACGCTTATGTTTACGCGCCCGCCCGGTCGGATAAAGCGGTAACGGAAGGCCGGGCAAAACTTCCACAGACAAAACGTTTCTGCTTCACAAAACAGGAATGCAAAGTGCATTACCGGGTACAATTGCAACACATTTGGTATTCTTTCTCCTCTTTTTAGTCCATAATGTGTTGGATTAAATCTGAGGTGGATATGTCAGCGAAAAGAACCGATACAGACATGACAACGGGCAATCCGATGTCGATAATATTCAAGTTCACGATGACTCTGCTGATAGGCAACATGGCCCAGCAGCTCTATAACATCGTGGACACCATCATCGTGGGCAGGTTCGTAAATCCTCAGGCTTTGGCGGCAGTCGGTTCCACCGGTACCATCATGTTCTTAATGATCGGCACGTCCAACGGCCTGGTAACGGGCTTTACCATAGTGACGAGCCAGAAATACGGTTCTCTTGACCCAAAAGGCGTAAAGGCTTCCGTCACGAACGGTTTCTATCTCTCAATGATAGTGGCTGCGGTCATCACGATAGTGGGACTCATATTCATGCATCCGCTCCTTAAGCTGATGAATACGCCTGATGACATCTTTGACTACGCTTACGCATACATCTCGACCATCTGCGCGGGCATAGTCTTTATGATCATGTACAACTACTGCGCTTCTCTGATGAGAGCCATAGGCAACAGCAAGATGCCGCTGATCTTTCTTTTGTTCTCCGCGTTCCTTAACTGCATCCTGGATCTTCTGTTCGTCATAAGATTTCAGATGGCCACGTTTGGCGCGGCATTGGCTACCGTCATGAGCCAGGGCATAGCCATGATCCTCTGCATCATCTACATCTACGCGAAAATGCCTACATTAAGGCCTTCACTGCCCGACTGGAAGATTTCGGGCTCCACCATTAAGCATCAGCTCCGCTACGGCATCCCGATGGCCATACAGTACAGCATCACCGCTTCCGGAACGGTCATCATGCAGAGCGCGTTTAACACTTTCGATTCCGTTGCCGTTACCGCGATCACCGCAGCGAGCAAGTTCCAGGGCGTTATCTCACAGGGCATGTTCACGGTAGGCCAGACAATGGCCGCATATGCGGGACAGAACTACGGCGCGAAAAACATGCCCAGGATCAGACAGGGCGTCAAGGCGGCCCTCAAGATCTACGTGGTCTATTCGATCGTAGCCGCAATCGTTGCAGTCCTTCTCATACCTCACGTTCTGTGGATCTTCTTTGATCCCGAAGTTGACGTATCCATTTACATACCGTGGGCAAGGACCTACATCATCGAGTGCGCAACCTGCTACTTCTTCCTCTCAATGATCTTCATCTACAGACATTCGATCCAGGCTGTCGGTTATGCGGGCATCTCCATGATCCTTGGACTTGTCGAGCTCGCCGCAAGGATGCTCACATCCTTCTACTCGATAAGCATTCACAACTACTACATCGCCGTGGCATCCGATCCTCTTGCATGGATCGCGGCAGGTCTTACAGGACTGTTCATCGCGCGCTCCATCTTCAATAAGATCGAGAAACGCTGGAACGAAGAGAAACTAGTCGAACGGAATGTATAACGCTCTTTTGTATATGACCCTGCCGGTCGTGTTGTGCCTGTTTGCCTTAGCCTCTGAATCGTAGATCACCACCAGGCACTTAGCCCCTTCAGACAGGCCGTACATTTCTTTGGTCAGATCAAACTCACAGATAGAACCTTCCTGATCAGCGATAAAGGCGTGGCGCACGGTCGCGGCAACGTTTCTGGGCCTGTAGCGTTTGACTAAAGTTATCTCCTTTATACGGCAGTCGCTGACAGAATAAAGCCTGTTATTAAGGCTCCTTATCTCGGACAGCGGGGCCGTCAGTGCGCATATATACATGATCGCGAGGGCACCTGACACAAAGCCCAATATCAGAGTGGCAAGCTTATTGGATTCGTACATGGCGGCAGCCGACAGACCTGCTATGACGGCCAAGGGCAAAAGCAGAAGGCTCTGGACTATAATGAGCCTTACGACCCTGGGCTTCACCTGCGCTTTTATCGCTTCCGCTTCCTTATGTGTCGGAGAACGCATTCCGGCAAGCTTGGGCGGAGTCATATCAACGCTGTTTCTTCTTTCCTTGATCAGCTTGGAGATCACATAAAAAGCTGTCATGCCGACAACAATAACAACGAAAAGAATGAACATCATTCTTGTCATTTGATCTGAAGATATCATTTTTCTTTCCTCTAATCTTTTAATCTATCCCTTTGATCTGCCTGTTCTCTCACAGGTACAGATTTTCCGTCGATAATTATATACTATATAGTTGATTTAGTTAACAAACCGCAATCCGGAAACATAATTATTCCTCCTTACCACTGTTCAAACTCTTCGTTGAACTTGTCGCAGATGAGTTCGCAGAGCTTGGCCAGATACTGAAGTCTCACCTGGTAGATGACGTCAGGTGAAGGATGCATGGTATTCAGATTAGGATCATATGTCTCTATCTCAAACTCACGAATGGCCTGGATCAACTCATCCCTGACAGGGAGAAGCTCCTCATATTTCTTGTCTTTATTTAGTTCCACGAACATTTCCGGGCTGATCATCATATGGCATTTCCTCCTTGATCCGGTATGGTTTAGCCATATTTTATATAATGCGTTGTGACAATAATGGGCTCTTTCCCATAAAACGACTGATAAGTACTTTTAAAGTCCCTCAGAGTTTCCGAAGCTATGGCTTAATAAAATAAACATGGATATCAGGAGG
>SVJC01000172.1 GCA_015069215.1 Oscillospiraceae bacterium | reverse complement strand
GCTCATTGCGCAGGATCTTGCAGGCGACAGCAGGATTACCGCTGGCGCTGAAGCTGAACTTCAGGCTGCCGCTGTCGGCCCTTACCTTAACTTCAAGCTCGACAGGAAGGTCCTTGCAAGGGAACTGATCACCGAGATCAGGACAGAGGGCGATTCTTTCGGTTCTTCCAAGGCCGGTGAAGGCAAGAACGTCATCGTTGAGTTCTCTTCGCCCAACATCGCAAAGCCTTTCCATGTAGGACATGCTTTTACCACGATCCTCGGCGATTCCATTTCGAACATCTACTCAAAGCTCGGATATAACGTCATCAGATTCAATCACCTGGGTGACTACGGTACGCAGTTCGGTAAGCTCATCACCGCCTGGAGACTCTGGGGCGACGAGAAGGCCATGGAGACTGACGCGATCGAAGAACTCACGAGGATCTACGTAAAATTCCATCAGGAAGCCAAGAACGACGAGACCCTTGAGGATACCGCAAGGGAGAACTTCAGAAAGCTCGAAGAGGGCAATGAAGAGGAAGTTGCTCTCTGGAAGATGTTCAGGGACTTGAGCCTTGAGGTCTTCGAGAAGACATATAAGAGGCTCGGAGTCAGATTCGACAACTACAACGGCGAATCCTTCTATTCTTCAAGGATCCCCGCAGTCGTTGACCTTCTCAGGGAAAAGGGACTCCTTGAGGAGAGCGAAGGCGCCCAGGTCGTTAAGTTTGATGACGAGGGAATGCCTCCGTGCATGATCCTCAAGAGCGACGGAACGACCATCTACGCTTCAAGAGACCTCGCAGCAGCCATCTACAGGCACGATGAATATAACTTCTACAGGAATATCTATGTAGTAGGACTTCCCCAGCAGCTTCACTTCAGACAGGTTTTCGGTGTTCTGAAGAAGGCAGGCTTTGACTGGGCGGACAACTGCATCCATGTCGGATTCGGACTGTTGAAGTTCAAGGACGGAAGCGCTTTCTCGACACGTGAAGGCAACATCATAAAGCTTGACGAGCTCCTTGACAGGACTGTTGAGAAGACTGCGGAGATCATCAGGAAGAATGCCCAGGAAAGAGGCGGAGACATGACCGAAGAAGAAGTTAAGCAGATCTCCGAAGTTGTCGGAATCGGTGCGGTCAAGTATACATACCTTAAGGCAGGACGTGAGAAGGACATCCTTTTCGACTGGGATGACATGCTCGATTTCGAGGGCGATACGGCGCCTTACCTCATCTACACATATGCGCGTACGCGTTCGATCTTAAGAAAGGCAGAGGGCCTTGGCGCCGCTCCTTCGGAGGGCGCTTCCCTTGAGTGCCTGACAGGTGACGAGGAATACGCCGTGATCAGAAGCCTTTCTGATTTCGGAGGCTCCGTTGAGAGGGCTGCCGAAAGCTATGAGCCTTTTATCATCGCACGTCAGATCGCTCTCATCGCACGTAATTTCAACAGGTTCTACAACAACTCGAGGATCCTCAATGCCGAGACTGATGAGCTTAAGAACGCAAGACTCGCGCTCTGCGATGCAGTCTGCAGCGTTATCAAGTCCGGTTTGGCCCTCCTCGGGATCGGCGTAGTGGAGAAGATGTAACATGTCTGATGACCAGATGGGCGGAGTCCCCGATTTTAAAGACGTCAAATACATAAGGCCTGATCTTGACAAGTTCACTGAACTCGTCAGAGGCGTCAGGCTCAGGCTCATGACGGCCAAGACCGTTGAGGCTGCAGATGAGGCTATCGGTGAGTACGAGATGGCGATAAGCTCTTTCGATACTTCGTATGCACTCTGCCAGATCCTTCACGACATCGATACGTCAGACGAGTTTTACCGCAACGAGATGGAGTTCTATGAGGACGCCTCGGGAAGAGTTGAAGAGCTTGCTTCCGCTTTCATGACAGGCCTTCTGAACTGCCCCGTTGCAGACCAGTTAAGGGAAAAGTACGGTGAGATGATCTTCCGCAAGGCGAAAAACCAGAAGGAGATCGTTTCGACAGAGATACTTGATGAACTTGCCAAGGAAGCATCCCTCGAAAACGAGTATTCGCAGCTCCAGTCGGAGGCTGAGATAAATCTCGGAAGGAAGACCTTGAACTTAAGCCTTCTCGTTCCTTATCTTGCATCAACTGACAGGAACGTAAGAAAAGATGCGCACAAGGCTCTTGATGTTTACTATCAGGGCCGCCGCGAGACCTATGACAGGATCTTTGACGATCTCGTAAAGGTAAGGACGCAGGCAGCTCAAAAGCTCGGCTACAACACCTTTACGGAACTGGGATACAAGCGCATGGAGCGCTACGACTATACCAGAAAGGATGTTGAGACTTTCAGGGAGAACATCCTCAAGTACATAGTTCCGCTCACCAAACAGATCAGGAATAACCAGAGGGAGAGACTCGGAGTCGGCGAGCTGATGTTCTACGATCTGCCCTGTCTTTTCAAGGGCGGAAATCCCACTCCGAAGGTCAACAAGGAGCACTACGAGAAGGCAACCGGCGAGTTCTTCAGAAAGATGTTCGGTATGAGCCCGAGCTTCTTCGATGTTCTTTCTTCCCACGGCTTTACGGACATGCTCTCACGCCCCAACAAGTCAACGGGCGGATACTGCATGTACCTGGAAGATTACTGCATCCCGTTTGTTTTCATGAACGGCAACGGCACCTATGACGACGTTGCTACGGTCATTCATGAGGGAGGGCACGCTTACGCGGCTCTCCAGGGTGCTGAGTCAACACCTTTCGTGGAGTGCCTTTCACCTACGCTTGAGACATGTGAGATCCATTCAACTGCAATGGAATACATGTCTTATCCGTACATGGACATCTTCTACGGCAACAAGGCTGAACAGTATACGGAACTTCACATGACTGACGGCCTCTTGTTCCTGCCTTACGGATGCATGGTAGACGAATTCCAGCATGTGATCTACGACAAGCCCGAACTTACTCCGGAAGAGCGTCACGCTGTCTGGAAAGAGCTTGAGGAGCGCTATCAGCCTTACATCAATTACGATCCCAATCAGACGCCTTTCCACGCGATGGGCGGAGCTTGGATGAAGAAGGATCACATCTTCACGACGCCGTTCTACTACATCGATTACTGTCTGTCGCAGATCTGCGCGCTCGAACTCTGGGATGAGTCCAGGCTCGACATGAAGTCGGCTTTGCAGAAATATAACGATCTCTGCTCCATGGGCGGAAGCGACACGTTCCTTAGGCTCCTTGCCGGCGCAGGGCTTGAGTCTCCTTTCAACACGGACGTAATCAAGCGTCTGGCATACAGTACAGCGGAGTTCCTCAATCTATGAAGCTGCCCGAAAAGTTCATAGCAGAGACAGAGGCCTTTTTCGCACGCCATTCGGAAATGCCGTCGGAGGGCTTCTACGAAAGCTTTGACAAAGTGCCTCTGCACGGCGTAAGGTTCTCACGCACCAAGACAGTTCCTTCTGAGCATGAAGAACTCATCAGGCACATAGATCCGTCCTGTGAGGCTTTGGATCCCGTATTGTGGTGCGAGGGAGGATATTATCTCAGCGAAGATTCCGATGACACCAGGAAAACGGGAAGGAATCCGCTTTATCACGCGGGCGTCTTTTATCCGCAGGAGCCTTCCGCGATGCTTCCGGCACAGGTCTTATCAGCAAAGCCGGGTGAGATCGTTCTCGATATGTGTGCCGCTCCTGGCGGCAAGGCGTGCCGTCTGGGTGAAGACCTGAACGGTGAAGGCCTTCTCGTAGCCAACGAGATCAGCTATGAAAGATCCAAGGCGCTCCTCAGGAACATTGAAAGATCAGGCATCGCCAATTCCGTAATTCTCAATGAGAATCCAGATAACATAGCAAAAAGGCTTCCCGGATTCTTTGACAAGATCCTTATTGACGCGCCTTGTTCCGGTGAGGGAATGTTCAGGCGTGACAGATCGGCATGCGCAAGCTACGAGAAATACGGCCCCGCATCCATTGTTCCGGTCCAGAGATCCATCCTTGAAGCTGCAGACATCTGCCTCAGGGAGGGCGGTGAGATCGTTTATTCGACCTGCACTTTCTGCGAGGATGAGGACGAGCTCATGATCAGT
>SVJC01000171.1 GCA_015069215.1 Oscillospiraceae bacterium | reverse complement strand
GGCGTACGGAATTTGCATAGTGCATGTTTCCAAGACCTCCCTTGCCTCCGTGAGCCACGACGACCCTCTGGCCGTCTTCCGTGAAATCCGCGATCAGTTCACCGGTGTCCGCATTCTTGATGACGGTACCGACGGGAACGCCTATCTCAAGGTCCTCGCCGCATCTGCCGTACATCTTGCGGTTGCCGCCCTTAACACCGTTTTCGGCAATGAACTTATGCTTGAAACGGAAATTCTGAAGGCTCGTAAGATTCTTGGCAGCAACAAATACGACGTTTCCGCCGTTGCCGCCGTCACCGCCGTCCGGTCCGCCGTTAGTTATGTATTTCTCGGTATGGAAGCTGAGGGCTCCGGCTCCGCCGTCTCCCGCCTTAACATATATTTTCGCGTGATCGATAAACATGTCTGATACCTTAAAAAAGAGAGCAGCCGTCATATAATGACAGACTGCTCTTCGTAAACCGCTTAAAAAACCTTAGCTTAAATCAAGCTACGGGATAAACGCTTACCTGCTTCTTGTCCTTGCCCATACGCTCATACTTGACGGTGCCGTCGATAAGAGCGAAAAGGGTGTCGTCAGAACCGATACCGACGTTTGTGCCGGGATGGATCTTTGTTCCGCGCTGTCTGACAAGAATATTACCGGCTAAAACGGTCTGTCCGTCGCCTTTCTTCGCACCTAATCTCTTGGACTGGGATTCACGGCCGTTCTTGGTGGAACCCATTCCCTTCTTATGAGCGAAGAGCTGTAAATTAAACTTAATCATAATTACACCTCCGGTGTTCTCGAATGAATGATCTCTACGTACCTGTTCTTACTATCGTTATAATCTCTTGCTATCCCGATAAGACCCAGTTCACAGGTTCTCATAATCACCTGAGCCCTGTCTTTTGTCTCATCGTCTCCCTGTTCGGGAACCATTATCCTCAGGTTGACATCTTCAGTGCCCTCATTGCTGATCCTGAAAAACGATTCGCTGTCGTAACCGCAAATGTCTTCCAAAGCACTTGCTGCAGTAAAAAGCAGAGTTGAAACTGCGCTGCAGATGATGTCCTGACCGGGATCAGCGTATCCGGCATGTCCGTTGGCATAAATCGCGCGGATGCAGTTGCCTTCCCTGTTGACGATAACGGAAATCATAAATGATTACGCGTTGATAGCCTTGATAAGTACACGTGTGTAAGGCTGTCTGTGGCCATTCTTTCTGCGATAGCCCTTCTTAGCCTTGTACTTAGAGACGATAACCTTCTTGTTCTTGCCCTGCTTTACGATCTCACCGGTAACTGTAGCCTTGACATCGCCTGCTACGATACCGTTGTCATCAGCAACTGCAAGTACATCCTCGAAAGTAACCTGGCTGCCAGCCTCACCTTCAAGCTTCTCGACGAAGATCTCATCGTCAACAGAAACCTTGTACTGCTTGCCGCCTGTCTTAATTACTGCGTACATATTCGTTCCTCCTGTTCTTCCAGTCTCGCTGCTTCACCCGAGGCAACGCCTGAATTCATTGGCTTTCGCCGGAATATAAGCGTGTTTAGAGAGCCCGTCGCATGCGGTCGCCCGAGTATAATAACACTGGGAGTGCCCGAAAGTCAATAAAAATCTCGCATTAAAGCGCGATATATACAAGAATCGCCATCAAAGTTCCGTAGACAAATCCGACTGCCTCGAAAAAGTCCGAGAACCTCTTTATCGTCACTGCGGCAACAAAAGGTAAGACTCCGCAGGCAAGTGCCATAGAAGCATAACATATATTCATGCCGTTTCCACGCATTATCGATAAAACAAGCAATGCTGCGGCCGGAAGCAGGGTCTCGATGAAATACGCGGGATTTCCGAAATATGCCGCCGGGCCTTCGCCTGAAAACCTGGACTTCCTGTCTGCCCTTGCGAGAACGAATCCCGAAAGGCATGAGACGATGAATACGATAAGTGCCGCGGCAAGTTTCATGGTATCCTGACTGATCCCTGATATGTCCGTATAGACCAGTACAACTCCGAGGATCAGAATGACCTCGCAGACAGCTATTGCCATCGGAACGAAAACCGATCCTGCCAGGAGCTTATCACGCTTATAGGCGATCTTTTTGGACAAAAGGAACGGCAGACGCATCAGCGCCATGAGCGCCGTCAGTACCGCCGGAGTCATTATCACCGCATATCTTGCATATACCGCAACGACCGGAATGAACGTCATTACGGATATCGTAAGTGCTATCCAAGCCGAAAGGCCGCCAAAGACGATGGTTCCCAGACTGTCCCTTCCCTTAAGTTCCTTCGATCCCTTGTCAGCCGTTCTGACCGGAATGAGGAATACGAAGAGCGAAAGGAGCGCCAGAGAAGCAAAAGCCGCGAAATTAGTGTATGTAAACCATGCCTTTATCCTGAAAGAAGAGAAACCGTTGCCGTAGGTTACGCCAAGATACCTTGCGAGCTCATTTTCGAATGTCGGCATGTAGCGGACAACGTGAGCACCGAGCCTCATATTGGACAAGGACAGGTACCTGCTCTGGTCAGGCGTGATGTAGACTTCATTCTTGAATATCGTTCCGCTGACGGCAGGCACGCCGTAGACAGTATCAGCTCCCGAGAACTTTTCATAGAGCATGGGCGAACCTGCCGTCTGGTCAACGGGATCTGATCCGCCCATATAATCAAAGATGGCAACCGGTGTCTCGGGGAAATTACGGCCGTAACCTTCCAAAGCAGCATTGCCCGGGAATCCCGGATTGATGAGGCAGTATCCTGCCACGTTTGCTTCGCCTGACTTGGCAATGTCGTCCATTACCTTGAAAGCGTCTTTTCCAAATGAAGCGACAACCGCCTGTCTGCTCTTGAACCGGTCGGGGATCACATACTTGTCAGAACCTGAACGGCCCTCCGACGGCTCGACGATAGCAAAGTCAAAACCTGCGGCAGCCAAACTGTTTTTCATCGAAACATATGGGAAAAAGCGCTTCTCACAATAGAACAAGACGATCTTCTCATTCTTCCCAGTTCCTGATGAGGCAAGGAAAAAGAGAATTATCAATGAGAAACTCAGGATAAACGATAAAAGAGCCGCAAGCCACGCCTTAGGCGAGACCTTCATTACCCTTGTGGTCCGGTTCAATTCCGGAGCACGCCCCGTAAACTCTTCCTGGGGCGTTATCGTCCTCCTCTTCATCCCGCTTTATCCCTTAGGGCAGAGCTCATCGCCGAGCGTTCTTATGTCTTCGGGACCAAGGATCAGTATTATGTCTCCCGGTTCGATCAGCTCGTCGATCCTTTTCTTTAAGTCTTCCCTGTTCTCAAAGAACTCGGTGTCGCCGCCCCTCTTATTGATCTCATCTGAGATGTCTTTGCTCGAGATCTCATGGTTATTTACCTCGCGGTCGGAGAAGATCTCCGCGAAAAGGACCTTTCTGCAAGGCAGAAGGCTTGTTACATAATCCTCGAAAAGGAGCTTGGTCCTGTTAAAGGTCAGCGGCTGGAAAACAACGAGAATGTTGTTGTGAGGCATGTTGGAAGCCGCCTCGATGGTTGCTCTTGCGGCCGTCGGGTGATGTGCATAGTCAACGACGACGTCACAGCCCTTGTACTTACCCTTAACGGTATATCTTCCGTCAGCACCTCCGAAGTTATCTAAGGTTTCCTTTACAGACTCCAGAGAAGCTCCGTTGAGATATGCGGCAGCTGCAGCATTAAGTGCATTTGCGATATTGTGGCTTCCGGGGATCTTAAGGCTTACCCTTATCCTTTCAGCTCCGTTTACCACGATGTCAAACTCGGGAAGGCCTTCGTTAAATACGATGTTCTCGGCAATGAAATCAGCCTTTGCACCTGTAACTTCACAGATACCGTCATCTGTTGCGCAGGTCACTACCTGAGGAAATTTCCTTCCGATGCCGGCAAAGTATTCCTTTGCTTCAGCAACTGATTTCGCGATGTTCTTATCGTGACCTGATACGACTACATATCCGTTATCGTCAACGAGTCTTATGAACTGCGCGAAAACATCGATGACATCTCCTATCGTAGGATAGCAGTCGACGTGATCGTGATCTATGTTCGTAATGACCGCGGTCGTCGAAGAGAAGTTCAGGAATGACCTGTTGAATTCACATGCCTCCGATACGAGAAGTTCGTCAGAACCTGCCCTTACCGTGCCTCCGAAGATGTCTAGATCGGCACCGAGATGGACAGTCGGATCAAGACCTTCGTCGAGCATC
>SVJC01000170.1 GCA_015069215.1 Oscillospiraceae bacterium | reverse complement strand
GCAACGTTTTCCGCGCCGATGACGTTGACCCTTCTCATTGTAAGGTTCGTCTTATCAGTAAGGGATATATATTCATCCGTATGGAAAAGGATCGCGCTTCTCGGTTCTTCGATGTCAAAGAATTCCTTCATGGAATCCTTGTCCGTCGAAATACCGTAAACAATTTCAATATTGGGATTTCCTCTGTAAATAGAAGTGTCCGAGAGTTCGCTTGTGAGCACCCTGACTTTTTCACCACGCTCAAGAAGCATGCTTACAACTATCTTTCCAAGAGCGCCTTCACCGCCTGAAACCAGATATTTAACTGCCATTACTTTTTCCCTTTCTCCTTTGCGGATATGAAACCAAAAGAGCATTAACAACTTTATTGTATTTCACGAATAGAAACTCCGTAAACCGATTTGAGAACTTTTTTGTTAAATATGTGTTACGGTTTAGACCGAAAATTCGATATTGACAATTGTTTTAGTTGAGTCTATGCTTACAAATGTTCCTTCGGGAACTCACAACTGAATACTATCACAAAGGCTGTGACGAAGAGGTCTGCAGATCGATTGATCTTACAGAGAGCCGTGTTAGCTGAGAAACGGTGCTTCAATAACTGCAAAAGACTATCACTTCCGAGCCGGCATTCCGAAAAGGTTTTCCCTAGTAGACAGTGCCCGTTATGCTGCGTTAATGTAAAGGAGTTGTTAGACTTCGAAAGTGGCAGCCGCAAGGCTTGCAAATTGAGTGGTACCGCGGATTATTATTCGTCTCAATGTCCAGGAAGGATGTTGGGGCGCTTTTTTTTTGCCCCGACGAGGCACAAATAAGATTGACAGAAAAGGAGAAAACGTATGTCAAATCAGAACAGCAACGTAGAGTTAAGACTACAGGAAGTTGCAGACAGAGTTCACGGCCTTAGACTCGACATGGGTCTCACACCTGAAGAAGTTGCTTCCAAGCTTGATATTTCGACTGAGGAATATCTCAAATTTGAAGAAGGCACTCAGGATTTCAACTTTACGTTCATTTACAAATTCGCTAACCTCGCCGGCGTTGAGATTTCCGATATCATGGAAGGTTCATCACCTGCCCTCAAGGAATACGCCGTAACAAGGAACGGCCAGGGCAGCCCCATCACCAGACGCACCGGCTACAAGTATCAGCGTCTTGCATCACGTTTCAAGAATAAGCTCTGCGAGCCTTTCCGTGTCGTAGTCCCTTATTCCGAGGAAGCTCTTAACCCTCCGTATCACCTCGTTTCACACAACTATCAGGAGATGAACATCGTCGTTAAGGGTACCCTCAAGGTAATCATCGGCGATTCCACAGAGGTCCTCCACGAAGGCGACTCCATCTACTTCGACTCCACCCAGCCCCACGGCGAGTTCGCACTTGGCGGCGAGGACTGCGTCTTCTATGCGATCATCCTCAACCCTGAAGCATGGGGCAAGGGCGAGAACTACACCACGCCTTACAACTCTGAAGAAATGCGTACTGACAACGTCACAAACGTTGATGCGGCAAATCTCGAAGATCCGGTCTATGCTCATTATCTCAACGGCATCCTTGATGAGAACGGCACGATGGTCGACGTTGACGTAAACGTTCCGGCTTGCAAGAAGTTCAACTTCGCATTCGACTGCGTTGACGTCATCGCTGACAAGAACCCCAACAAGCTCGCAATGCTCTGGGTCGCAAAGGACTGCGTAACCGAGAAGAGATTCACATTCGGAGACATCAAGAAGTATTCCAACATGACAGCAAACTACTTCAAGTCTCTGGGCATCGGCAAAGGCGACAAGGTCGTTCTCGTACTCAAGAGACACTACCAGTTCTGGTTCGCCATGATGGGTCTCGAAAAGCTCGGTGCTATCGCGATCCCCGCTACCCACCTCCTCCGTGACCACGACTACGAGTACCGTTTCAATGCCGCAGGTGTTAAGGCAGTCTTCTGCACCGCCGATGACGATGCTGCAGACGAAGCCGAGAAGGCGGCAAAGGCATGCGGAGTCGAGACTCTCATCCTCTGCAACGGTTCAAGACCCGGATGGCATGACTTCAACGAAGAGTTCAAGAACTTCTCCGATGTTTTCGAGCGTCCTGCAGACTATGCGTGCGGCTACGATCCGATGGTCATGTTCTTCACATCGGGAACATCAGGCTATCCTAAGATGGCTCTGCATTCCTACATGTATGCCATCGGCCACATCCCTACGGCTAAATACTGGCAGAACGTAGATCCTAACGGTCTCCACTTCTCCATCTCCGATACCGGCTGGGGTAAGGCACTCTGGGGCAAGCTCTACGGTCAGTGGCTCTGCGAAGCTCCTGTCTTCACATTCGACTTTGAACGCTTCAAGGCCGAAGAGATCCTCCCGATGTTCAAAAAGTACAACATCACTACATTCTGCGCACCTCCGACAATGTTCAGGTTCTTCATCAAGGAAGACCTTTCAAAGTACGATCTTTCTTCCCTCAAGTATGCCGTTACCGCAGGTGAGGCTCTGAACCCCGAGGTCTTCAACAAGTTCATGGAAGCAACCGGAATCAGACTCATGGAAGGTTTCGGCCAGACAGAGACAACACTCGTAATCGCAAACCTTGTAGGTTCAAAGATCAAGCTCGGATCCATGGGCAAGCCCAATCCGCTCTACGACGTTAAGATCCTCGATCCCGACGGCAACGTATGCAAGCCGGGTGAGACAGGCGAGATCTGCATCAACACGCAGAACTATCATCCGAAGGGACTCTTCCTCCAGTACTACCTCGCACCCGAGCTCACTTCTGATGCTTGGCACGATGGCTGGTATCACACAGGTGATACCGCATGGATGGATGAGGACGGTTACATCTCCTATGTCGGCCGTACGGACGACGTCATCAAGTCTTCCGGCTACCGTATCGGACCCTTCGAGATCGAGAACGTCATCATGGAGCTTCCTTATGTTCTCGAGTGCGCAGTCACCGGTGCACCTGACCCGCAGGGCGTCAGAGGTATCGTCGTAAAGGCTACCATCACACTCGTCAAGGGAACCGAGGGTACTGAAGAACTCAAGAAAGAGATCCAGCACTACGTCAAGGAGAAGACAGCTCCTTATAAGTATCCCCGTATCGTCGAGTTCGTTGATGAGCTTCCTAAGACCTTCAACGGCAAGATCATGAGAAAAGCTATCAGGAACGACGACAATAACAAGAAATAATTCCTCCGTATTGGATTTTATGTGTTACTCGGGCCTTCCGCATCTGCGGGAGGCCCGTTTTATTATGAATCTAGCAGGCCGTGCTCCACAGGGGATCGTAATCACGCCTTCTTCCGGGTATTGCGCCGCCTGCAAACCTTATCTCGAGCTTGCCTTCCCTGACTGTGGGCCACAGGACGTCGTATGCTTCTTCGCCCGTGTCCGGCATTGTCAGTGATATCCGCCTGATATCGGAAAGCATTTCGGACTCCCCTTTCCTTCCCAGCATCAGCAGATGTCTCTTGTCGAAGATTATCAGGTCATCTAAGTCCATTCTCTTAAGGAGGGGCTTTCTGATCAGAGGAAGCACAGAATTATGCGGATCTATGACCGCGCACGATGCCTCGGGACCTCTGAAGAATTCTATATTTACCAGGAGAGACTGCGCCTCCCTGTAAAGATCCCTTATCGCTTCGTGAACCCGGCGCATCACCTCGCTGCTATAATCTTCGGCAACCGAACCTCCGTCCCTTAAGGCACGGTATATCATCTCGAACAAAAGCTTCTCCTTATCCGGAACGCATGTCAGGAAGAAATCAGTTACCATCTGCTGCACTTCCGCGCTGCCGCGCCTGCCAATGAGCGAATAAAGATATTCCGCCTCGGCGGCATTGGTCCTCACTGCCGTACACCTCTCATCCGTGATCTCTGCCAGATAATCCGGAATGATCTCATCAGGCATGGTCCTGACCCTTAATATCCTGAGAGCCGTGCAGAGAAACCCTTCAAGGGTGCCGTCATAACTGAATCTCCGGATATAGCCGTCCATAATGCCTTCCCTCCTTTACCAAAGTGAGGTCATTGTAGCACGCCGAACATATGTTTGTAAACGGGGCAAAAAAGAACAGTCCATTAATCTGGCTCTTTCCTAGAAATTGACTGATAACCATTCGTTTCTAAAGAACGGAATTGCCGCCCGGCTTGAAAGATCACAATTACGCACTTTCTTTAGAGTGCTTAGAACAAATGTTGTAAATATCTTGTTC
>SVJC01000169.1 GCA_015069215.1 Oscillospiraceae bacterium | reverse complement strand
AGATAAAGATGCTTCCGATGACGAAATAAAGAAGGCCTTCAGACAGCAGGCCAAGAAATATCATCCGGACTTGAATCCGGGCGACAAGGAAGCCGAGGCCAAATTCAAGGAAGTTAATGAAGCCTATTCGATCCTGTCTGACCCTGACAAGAAATCCAAATACGACCAGTTCGGTCATGCCGGCGTGGATCCCAACGGATTCGGAGGCGGCGGATACAGCGCTTATGACGTCGATCTCAGCGACCTTTTCAGCACCTTTTTCGGCGGCGGATTCGGAGGCGGAAGCTCAAGAAGGAGGAATGGTCCTTCGAAAGGATCAGACCTCAGATACCGTATGTCTCTTGAATTCATGGAGGCTGCTTTCGGTGTCGAAAAAGACATTCAGATAACCAAAGAGGATCTCTGTAAAGCTTGTAACGGTTCTGGCGCACAGCCCGGAACTACTCCCGAGACATGTCCCACATGCCGCGGTGCAGGACGTGTACAGCAGCAGACACAGACCCTTTTCGGCATGACAATGGTAACGAAGAGCTGTCCTACCTGCAGCGGCAGGGGAACGGTCATAAAGACTCCGTGCACGCAGTGCCGCGGAAGAGGAAGACTTAAGACAGCGAAGGCCCTTCATGTAAAGATCCCTGCAGGCGTTGATTCCGGAGACATGCTCCCGATCAAGGGAGAGGGCGAGCCCGGAACAAACGGCGGACCTTACGGTGATCTTTACATCGAGTTCCGCGTCAAGGGTCACGATGTCTTCAAGCGTGACGGCATCAACACTTTCTGTGATGTACCGATAACGTTTGCACAGGCTGCATTGGGCGGCGAGATAGAAGTCCCGACGATCTACGGCAAGGAAAAGTTCATCCTCAAGGAAGGAACCCAGCCCGGAGATACAAGCATCCTCAGGGGAAAGGGCATCCCGAACAAGTCGAACCCGAACATGAAGGGCGATCATACGATCAAGTTCTACATCGAGGTACCGACGGGACTTTCAAGAGAGCAGAAACAGCTCCTTGTGAATTTCAACAGCACACTTACTGACAGGAACTACACTAAGAGGTCGCAGTTCTTCCAGAAGATCAAGAATCTATTTAAGTAACGACTATGAGATGGGCAGAGATAACGATCAGAACGACAGAGGAAGCATCTGAAGCCATAAGCGAGATGCTTGCACAGGCAGGCTGCGACGGGATTGCAGTCACGGATCCTTTTGAATTCAGGAATACCGTCGAAAACGATCCTTTAAGCTACGCTGATGACGGAACTTATAAATCTTACGGTTCTGACGTTGTCATCAGGTCCTATTTTGCAGAACTTGACGACGGTTTTGTCAGGATGGGCGCCAAGAATGAGGAGTTCTTCAATCCCGAGGGAATTGGGACCATCTACTCCAACCTTTCGGGCAAGACCATGAAGACCGAGGATGCCGTCGAATTCATCAAGGCAAGGCTTGCTGACATCGGTCAGTTCCTGCCCGTCGGCCAGGGATTTGAAGGCCTGAAGTACGTCAAGGACGAGGACTGGGCAAACAACTGGAAGAAGTATTACAAGGAATTCAAGATCTCCGACCGTGTTGCAGTATGTCCTTCATGGCTCGATCCGGATTCGATCGAGGCTGAACATAAGATAATACTGGATCCGGGTTCCGCTTTCGGAACGGGAACCCATGAGACGACTTCGATGTGCGCCAAACTCATCGACAAGTATCTCAAAAAAGGCGGCAAGGTCCTGGATCTCGGCACGGGATCAGGAATCCTTGCGATAATCGCCAAGAAGCTCGGAAGCGGAGAGACCGAGGCTATCGACATAGATAAGCTTGCAGTTGACGTTGCCAAGGATAACTGCGGGATCAACGGCTGCGGTGACATCTTATGCCACACCGGCGAGCTTAAGGATGCCAAGAGCAATGACTATGACCTGATCGTCGCCAACATCATCGCTGACATTATTGCCGCCATAGCAGGGGACATTCCTGAGAGACTCTCGGAGAGCGGACTCTTCATCTGCTCCGGAATAATCAACACCAAGAAGGAAAAAGTTGAGAAAGCCATAGCCGATGCGGGAATGAAGATCGTTGAGTCAAAGACCGATAATGACTGGATGGCTTACGTTTGCCAAAAGTGACCTCTTTGTCACTTGCTAATTTCAACAAATATGCACCTGATATTGTGACCTTTTGATTGTGGAAATGAACAGTTTCGCGTGTCAAAATTGAGTTGTCTTGAATAAACATTCGGGGCAGAGGTTGATTTTCAGGAGCATTACTTTAGATGAAGCGCGTACTTTCCATATGCGACTCTATAGCCAATACGAGATACAGCGCTCAACTTTGTGTTGATACTTTCTCAGATTATAATGTCGAGCCGATGCTCGCCGTACCTGAGTTTACAGACGGTGACAATATCGAACAAACAGATATCAAAGAAGTTTTGGACTACTGTTTGAAGCTCGACTTGAATGCTGTTCACATTGGTATGATAAGAGATCCCGAAGCAGTCAAAATAGTGGCTGACGGGCTCTCTAAGTATGACCATCCCGCGGTAGTATGCGAGCCGTCGATAATCTCTGCTGACGGAAGGATCCTGGTATCCGTCGACACTTACGAAGCGTTCACCAATTCACTTATACAGCAGGTCCATTTCCTCATTCTCAATATCTATGAGGCCGAGCTTTTCTCGGGCGTTGAGTGCCACGGACCCGCTGATGCCAGAAAGGCAGCCGATATCATCTGCGAGGATTACCACTGCGTGGTCTTCGTCGGCGGATGCAAGAAGACTCTCGGAAGGGATCTCCTTGTAATAGGCGGCAAGGCCAAATGGTATGAGGGATCTACATCCCGTTCCATCAAGAACAAGAAGCATTTTGCGGCAGCGGTCGCTTGTGAGCTCGCTTCCGACAAACCCATAGGCGATGCTGTTACGGCTGCAAGGTATTTCTGCGGGATCGCATCCGGCGCTGATGTCGAGACTGACCAGACTTTCGAGTACATTCCCGCACGTCCCGAGACGCCGAAGAAGGTTGCAAAGACCGTTGTCAGCGAGCCTGAAGTATCCGAACCCGCTTCACAGGTACTCGATAAGTTTGAAGTGCTCAAGAACGGCATTCCTGAGCCTTCCGCTGTACCTGAACCTGAAGTAAAGACTGAGATCACGGCAGAGATCAAGACGGAAGAAAAGCCCTTGTTCCCGGAGGGTTCCATTCTTTCCTCTGCGACCCCTGTCAGCTCACTCGTATCACCTGCGAAGAGCATCAGGGACGCTGCAAGAACACTGGAGCCCGTTCCGAGCCGCATCAAGTTCGGCAGCAGCGGAATCTACATTCCCAGTGACGGAATACTTGCCAGAGAGCTTGCCAAGAAGAGCCCTAAGGGTTCTATAACCGCGGTCACCAGCGGCATCGAGGCAAAAGAGGAGGAGAAGCCCGCCGCACCCAAGACCGAAGAGTCTTCAGATGACACTGGATTTAATTTCCGCAGGCTTTTCGAATTGTAAGAACTCCAAGACAAATAGAAGGCAAAATTAAGGCGTAACTTGTTTGGTTACGCCTTTAGTTATATAATTACGCGTGTTTTATTTAAAAAAGGAGAGTTGACGATGAGATTTGCCGCACAGAAGGGCACCAAGGATATCCTGCCCGCAGACATTTACAAGTGGCACAAAGCTGAAAAAGTATTTGCCGGAGTATGTCATGATTTCGGTTACGAAGAGATAAGGATCCCGACATTTGAGCAGACAGACCTGTTTGCCAGAGGTGTCGGTGATACGACTGACGTTGTTACGAAGGAAATGTACACCTTCAACGACAAGGGCGGAAGAAGCATCACCTTAAGACCTGAGGGTACCGCGGGTGTCGTAAGGAGCTATATCGAGAACGGCATGGGTTCGCTCCCTTCACCTGTCAGGATGTTCTACAACATCACTGCTTTCAGATATGAGAACGTTCAAAAGGGCAGAATGCGTGAGTTCCACCAGTTCGGTCTTGAGGCTTTCGGAAGCGAAGGCCCCGCCATCGATGCGGAGATCATCAGCATCGTAGATATCTTCTTCAAGAAGATCGGACTTAAGAACATCAAGCTCTGCATCAACTCGATCGGATGCCCCGCCTGCCGCAACAAGTACAACGAGCTCCTGAAGGATTATTTCAGGCCTCACGTATCAGGCATGTGCGAAGACTGCCGTTCGAGATTTGAGAGAAACCCGCTTCGTATGATCGACTGCAAGATCGACGGCGAGAAGGAGATCGTTAAGTCTGCACCCAGGCT
>SVJC01000168.1 GCA_015069215.1 Oscillospiraceae bacterium | reverse complement strand
CTCGAATCCACAACCTTCTGATCCGTAGTCAGACGCTCTATCCAGTTGAGCTATAGGCGCGTGTTGATATCGGTTTCCCGAAATGCCTATTTATAATATTACTTGCCCGCTTGAATGTCAATCAAAACTTGTTTAGAATAAGCGCCGTAAAAAGAGGTGCCTATGTCTTTATATAATCCTGACGATCAGCTTATTACCGGTCTGAAGCTTGCGAACTGCCGCGAGCTCGGAGGAATGCCCCTTGAAGGCGGCAAGACATTCAAAAAAGGCGTCTTTATCAGGTCGGGCTCCCCTGAGAAGCTAACACCGGAGCAGATCCGGGAGGTTAAGGACTACGGCGTCAAATGTGTAGTTGACCTCCGTTCGGAAGCAGAGCTTAAGGATTTCAGCAATCCGTTCCAAAACGATCCGGATGTTGATTTCTGTTTCGTCTCGCTCTTTCCGGGCGACCCGAATAACCTTAGCGACGACCTGCTCGATTTCATACGCAAAAGGCACCTTGGCGACTATTATGTCAGGATCTGCGAGGATCTGGGCAAGGATGTCATCAAGACCATGAGATATCTCCTTAACTCAAAGGGCCTCACTCTTTTTCACTGCACGCACGGAAAAGACCGCACAGGCACCATCACCGCCCTGCTCTACCTGCTGGCAGGTGCTTCGCGCGAAAACATAATCCTTAACTATCAGGTATCCTACAAATATCTCGAGAAGTATCTTGAGAGAAGAATGGCCAAGATGCCTGATGACATGAAGCATCTTTTGAGGTCTGACAGGCTTAATATGGAGATCTTCCTTGATTACGTTGATGAAAGATGGAACGGAGACATCACTGAATTCTTCAGATTCAACGGTATGACTGATGATGAGATCTCTGCCCTGAAGGCCAAGTGCGTCGAATGATCCTCAGATCACTCCGTCTTGGAAGAAACCTCACCCAGACGGATCTTTGAGACATTCTTATTCTCATCGAACTCAAATTCAAGCTTATAAGTACCGTCTGTCGTCTCAAACGTGTAAACGTAATCGGTCTCATCGATCATCGGATAGACGAGCAGGAGTTCGGAAATGTTCATTCCGACAAACAAACGGCCGTCAAACGTCGATGAAGGCGTCTCTGCATCGTAATTGTAAATGGAGATGGAGACGAGCTTTGCAGAATTCCAGGTGCCGTCTGCCGTGGGAGTTCCCTCAAGATGGAGCATTACGCCGTTAAATGCGAGAAGTATCTCTGCATGCCTCTTTCTTTTGGAGGTGTCCACCATCTGGATGACAGGCTCACCGAATAGTGTCTGGATATCCGCTTTTGAATAGGTCAGGCCGCATCTGAGGACCGGATTTCCGTTGAGACAGAACTGAACCTCATCGCCCTGTGATACAAACGCATCTTCAATGTAAAACGCGCCGTCGGGTCTCCTGTAAAGATTGACCGTCCTCGCGATTATGTTCTCTCCGGATGCATCAAGAGTCTCGGGGATCTCATAGCTGACGATCGTCGGCAGGAAAGACTTTAACTTAAATTCCCTTACAGAGCTTCTGACGCGGAGCTTATAGTAATCGATGAGGTAAGCTGCCTTTGACGTAATGACTGAAGAGATATAGATGTCATCGTTCAGCATCGGCCTGATTATCGACTCAAGTCCTGCAGTATTGCCGTCACTGATCATCTTGAAATAATGGGCTATGTAATCGTAAGCCTCGACTGATTTGGTCGCGTAATCGTTGGCGAGCATATATGCTCCATCCTTGTATGAAAGAGCAAATCTGCACGGATTGTTCTTGTCATAATCGACTTCGTAGATCAGTTCGACCAGGATAAGATCCGAATAAGACTGAAGTGAAACTGCATTATCACCGGCCTTCTTGTCAGCCTCGGCAAAGAACTTCGCGGTCTCTTCTCCGGAGAGGAACTTGAAGGCCGTGATCTTTCCATGTCTTTCGGACATGTTCCTTAAGATCTCGCAATACTGCATGAAAACAGTGTAAGACATTCCGTCCAGCTGTTCTTCAGGAATCGAGGCATAGCTGTCGGCCACGTTGTCGCCGTCCTTGATGGCACTGCTGACCAGACGCGCAAGCTCAGGACCGGTAATGAATTCACGATGCGTATCAAAACGCTTCTGGATGGACTGGACGATATCACATGAGGAAAGTGAAAGCATGACCGCAACGGCCATAAGCATAGCTATGACCCGCTGTCCTAAAAGCTTTCCGGCATGTAACGTCCTTCCGTTCATTACAGCGTTAACCCTCCGCTCTCCTGTGCCTTGCCGCCTCAAAGACAATCACGCCTGCGGCTACAGCAGCATTAAGGCTGTTTACATGGCCTACCATCGGGATCTCGACGGTGAAATCACAGCATTTGCGGACTCCGTCCCTCATGCCGTCGCCTTCACTGCCAATGACGATGACGAGGTTGCCTGAATAATCGGCCTTATCGTAAGACACGTCACCGTTCATGTCGGTGCCGCATACCCAGAAGCCCTCTTTTTCCTTAAGATTCCTGAGTGTCTGGGCAAGATTCGTGACCCTCGCTACGGGTACATATTCCATTGCGCCCGCAGAGGCCTTTGCGACCATGGAATCGAGCGAGACCGAACGTCTCTCTGGTATTATGACACCGTCGATACCGCAACAGTCTGCGATCCTCAGGACAGAACCGAGATTATAGGCATCCTTGATCTCATCCAAGGCGATGAGGATGGGAGCCCTGCCCTCTTCCCTTGCCTTATTGAGTATGTCATCAAGATCAGCATACTCGTGAGGAGCAACGGAGGCAATTACGCCCTGATGATTATGTGTAGTACTGATGCGGTCAAGGACGTTACGCGGAGCACGGGTGATGACTATCCCCTGCTTGTTTGCCTCGTCCAGGATCTTTGCAAGAGCCGGTTCAAGACGCTTTCCGCCTTCGGGCTTCAGGATCCACATACGGTTGAAGGTCCTGCCTGCAGCAAGAGCTTCAGTGACCGCGTTGCGGCCCTCTATCTTGTCACCGGACACGTTTTTCGATTTATTGTTGTCGCCGCGATAATCGTCCAAATCACTCATCTCCCGTACTGTCGTCTGTCTCAAAGTCGTTTATTGCCTTAATGCCGTCAGCTATCTCAAAACTGCGCTGGATGAGATACTCCATCCTGGACTCCTGATTATCCATAAAAAGATAACCGATGAGAGCTTCAAATCCCGTAGCGTACATGTAGTCCGCGTGAGACGCGTTCTTGGAAGACGCGTGGGGATTCGAATTCTTGCCCCTGCGGAAATAATCCGTCTCAGTCTCAGTCAGTTCGTCCATAAGCTGTCTGGATATCTCAGCCTGCGCTTCGGCCGAAACGTATTTTATCGTCCTCTTATGGAGCTTGTTATTGTTGCCTGCGCCGTAGCTTGAAGCATGACATCTCGCATAGACCTCGTAAACGGCATCGCCTATATACGCCAGAACGAGAGGCGATACTTCGCGCAGATCTGATGCGATGAAAGGCTTTATCATGTCAATGCTCCGTTATTTGATCTTCTCGAGCTGCGGACCCTTGGGAGTGTCCTTGATGCTGTATCCGAGAGCCGTGATCTCGTCCCTGATCCTGTCAGCTTCAGCAAAATTCTTTTCCTTCTTGGCCTGTGCGCGCTTCTCAGCAAGCTCTAAGACTTCTGCGGGGATCTCTTCCTTAGCTTCGTCGAGCTTGACGCCTAAGACGCCAGTCAGCTCCAGGATCTTAGCCTGAGCCGCCTTGAGCGAATCAGCAGATGCGTCATCAGCTGCGATCGCCTTGTTGGTCTCAGTTACGAGGTTAAAGATATCGGTGATGGCATCAGCGGAATTGAGGTCATCGTCCATGTGGGCAATGAAGCTCTCTTCTGCTGCCTTAACGGCTTCAAGGAGCTTTCTGGAAGTCTCCGAATCAGCAGGATGGGCATCCGCACCGTTTTTGAGAGCAAAGCTTACCTGGGAAACGCAGTTGCTGATCCTTCCGAGGCTCGTCTGTGCTGCAGCAAGGAGTTCATCAGAGAAGTTTATGGGGCTTCTGTAGTGACCGAGCAGGATAAAGAACCTGATCACGTTGTAAGGGTATTTCTTGACGATATCCCTGATCGTGAAGAAGTTGCCCAGGGACTTACTCATCTTCTCACCGTCGATGTTGACGAAAGCGTTATGCACAAAGTAATTGCAGAACCTGCAACCGTTGGCAGCCTCACTCTGGGCGATCTCATTCTCGTGGTGCGGAAATATGAGATCCTGTCCGCCGCCGTGGATATCGATCGTATCACCAAGA
>SVJC01000167.1 GCA_015069215.1 Oscillospiraceae bacterium | reverse complement strand
CTCAGAGGCAGCCTTCTCACCGTATACGGCAGTCATGTGCGACCTGATCTTCGGCTCGTTCAGCTTGATCTTGATATTCAGAAGCGGTTCCGGAAAAAGAATGGATATGAGCGCGGATGACAAAATGAGACCAACGAGTATCCATGTTGCGGTCTTAAGCTTTTTGTGCCTGCGGATGTGTTTTCTGAAGAAGATGATCTGATAGATAAGGCATATCAAAGGTAGGAAGAACAACATGAATTCATAGATGAGTGTAATGATGATCGCAGGAAGACCAAAGAACCATGCGAATCCCTGTAAGCCGAAAAACACGCCCGTATAACTCTTGTATATGGCAAAGATTATCGGGAGGAAAGAAGCAAAAAACAATATGGTTCCGAATACTCCGGCACCGGTCATTTTGTTGGTGTTGTTGTCAGAACGGTTATCCATTTTTGTTCCCTTCTCAAAACTTCTTTATACTGCTATGCTATCATTGCTGTTTTCGAAAATCAAGATAAATATATCGAATAACGATAAAAATTTAAAATTAGTCGAGGGGTAATCAAGACTCAACATAAAGCTTTTATTTCGTTCCCGTTTTTGCTATATTCGTACCTATGAATAGTATTGATAATAAAAATATAAAGATCACGCTTCTGGCTCTCGGATGCTCCAAGAACCTTGTTGACTGCGAGACAATGTCAACTTTGCTCAAGGAGGCAGGCTACGACGTCATTAATGACGTTCCCGGATCTGACATTGTTGTCATTAACACCTGCGGCTTCATTGAATCTGCCAAGAAGGAAGCAATTGACAACATCCTTGATGTTGCCGATTACAAGGTGCCGAACGGCAATGTAAAGAAGATAATCGTTTCCGGATGCCTTTCCCAGAGATATCCCGAGGATATCCTCAAGGAGCTTCCTGAAGTGGATGCAGTATTGGGTACTGCTCATTACGGCGACATAGTCGACGTTGTAGCAAAGCTTTCCACAGAGTTCGATAAGGAATCCGACAAGATAAACCTGACTAAAGGCGTGGGCGGTTACAAGCATCTTGTTAAGGAGAGGGAGATCTCCACAGAGGCTTATGCATGGCTCAAGATAGGCGAGGGCTGCCTTAACAGGTGCAGCTTCTGCGCGATCCCGCTTATCAGAGGACCTTTTGTTTCACGTCCGATGGAAGACATAGTTGAAGAAGCAAAGCACCTCGCTTCAAAGGGCATTAAGGAACTGGTGCTGGCAGCACAGGATACAACGAACTACGGCATAGAACTCTATAAGGAAAGAAGCCTTACCAAGCTTTTGAGAAGCCTTTCAGAGATTGAAGGTATTGAGCTTATCCGCGTTATGTACGGTTATATGGACGGCATTACGTCTGATCTGATCGATGAGATAGCGAATAACCCCAAGGTAGCCCACTATCTTGACATCCCCATACAGCACGGCTGCAATAAGATCCTTAAGGCAATGAACAGAAGGGATACCGCTGAACTGATCACATCAAGACTGGAAGCGATCAGGAAAGCGATACCTGACTGCATCATCAGGACAACCGTAATGGTAGGTTTCCCGGGTGAGACGGAAGAGGACTTCAACGAGCTCAAGGAAAACCTTAAGAAGTGGAAGTTCGACCGCCTCGGATGTTTCATGTTCTCGCCTGAGGAAGGTACCAAGGCTTTCGACATGCCTGACCAGGTGGATGAAGAGACCAAGCAGAGGAGATATGACGAGATCTATGAGCTCCAGAGGCAGATCTCTTCAGAGCAGTCTAAAAAGCGCCTCGGTACTGTTACCAGGGTCAATGTCTGCTCCGTATCTGATGACGGTATCTTCTACATAGGCAGAAGCTACGGTGAGGCGCCCGAGGTCGATCCCGTCATTTATGTCGCTTCCCAAACCGAAGAACTTAATATCGGTGACTTTGTTGATGTTAAGATCGTCGATTGTTCGGACGATTTTGACATGACTGCCGTAACGATTGACGAAAGCTGAAATTCGGCTATTATATTCGTGTCAAAATAATGATGTCAGGTGCTTTATAAATGAATTTACCTAATAAATTATCGTTAATGAGGATCATTCTGGTCCCGGTAACTGTTCTCTTCATGCTTCCTATCAATATCTTCGGATGGCAGCCTGAGGGATGGAACACTTTCATCAACAACAACGGAATGATCGTTGCGGCCATCATATTCATCATTGCCTCGCTTACCGATACGGCAGACGGAATGATCGCCCGCAAGTACAATCTGATCACGGATCTTGGCAAGTTCCTTGATTCTCTTGCCGATAAGATCCTTGTAATCAGCGTAATGATCGCTTTCGTTGAGCTCGGAAGGATCTCTGCATGGATGCTGGTCATCATCATCCTCAGGGAGTTCGCTGTTTCGGGTCTTCGTATGATCGCTGCTGCAAAGAACGAGGTTATTGCCGCAAGGATGATCGGCAAGGTAAAGACCGTCACACAGATGATCGCAGTCATTTACCTTATGTTCGAACCGCTCCTTCTTAAGATCTCAGGCATCGGCTTCACCGGTTATTCGAGTCTGGGAATCAATGCCGTCACCATAATCGGAGACGTTCTTTTCGGTATCAGCGTCGTTATGACGGTCATTTCCGGAGCGGACTATCTTATTAAGGGAAAGAAGTACCTTAAGGGCTGATAATCAAAAAACTTCGATTATCAAAACAAACTATTGACAAAACAGTTAACATACATTAAAAACAGATTTGTGGATTGAACAATATCATTCATATAACATACGGAGGAACTATTTATGACAAATGATGAACTTTTTAACAGCATCAAGAGAATGATCGTTGACCAGCTCGGTGTTGACGAGGATACCATCACAGAGGATTCTTCTTTTGTTGATGATCTTAATGCTGACTCCCTCGACATGGTCGAGCTCGTTATGGCTATGGAGCAGGAATTCGACATCGAGATCCCTGACGATGTAGCTGAGAAGGTTGTCACAGTTAAGGACGCAGTCGAGTACATCCAGAACCTTACTGAGGGCTGATATAGAGCTTCATTAAGCTAACTGAAATAGTAAAGTTCGGCGGCTGAGTGCGTGAGCTACATGCATTCAGCCGCCAGATTTATACGGTGGATCATGAACACGGATTTTTCAGAATTTGAGAAAAAGCTGGGATATGTCTTCAATGACAAATCGCTTCTTGAAACTGCGTTCACGCATACTACGTACATTTTCGAGCAGGGCGGCGGTCACTGGGAATCGAACCAGAGACTTGAGTTTATCGGAGACGCCGTAGGTGACCTGGTAGTCGGCAGAATGCTCTATGAGATGAACCCGACATGCGATGAAGGTTACCTTTCCAAGATGCGCAGCATTTCGGTCTGCGAAAGATCGTTTGCGGAAGCGGCAAGAAAGCTCGACATGGGAAGCTATCTGCTCCTCGGCAAAGGTGAGGAACAGACGGGCGGCAGAGACAAGGACTCCACGCTGGCGGATTGTTTCGAGGCAGTATTGGCAGCAGTTTTCTTTGACGGCGGTTTTGATAAGGCGAGCGAAGTAATCACGAGACATCTTTCCGAGACGGTCAGAAAGGCCGTAGACGGTGAGATATTTCTTGACTACAAGAGCAGACTTCTTGAGCTTGCGCAGATGCGTGGCCGCAGTCATGCGATAAGGTTTGTGACCGTTGCGGAGCGCGGACCTGCTCACATGCGTGAATTCGATGTTGAAGTCTATGCCGACGATATCCTGCTTGCGACGGCGACGGGCCACAGCAAGAAGGATGCCGAGCAGAAGTGCGCGGAGGAAGCGGTAAGGATCTTCCGCGAAAAGTTTCCGGAAGGCAGTCAGGATAATTAATGTATCTTAAAAAGCTAGAACTTCAGGGATTCAAATCTTTCCCGGAATATACCTGTATTGAGTTCGACAAGGGCCTTACGGCCGTTGTCGGACCTAACGGCAGCGGTAAATCCAATGTTACCGATGCTGTCAGGTGGGTTCTTGGCGAGCAGAGTGTCAAGCAGCTCCGTGGCGGCAAGATGGAGGACGTCATCTTCAACGGTACTTCTTCAAGAAAGCCGATGAACTATGCCGAAGTCACGATCACTTTCGATAATGCCGACAAGTTTGTAGATTACGATTTTCCTGAGATCTGCATAACAAGAAGACTTTACAGGTCCGGTGAATCCGAATACCAGATCAACAAGGTCAACTGCAGGCTTAAGGACATTACGGGCCTTTTCCTGGATACCGGTCTCGGTAAGGACGGCTACTCGATAGTCGGACAGGGAAGAGTCGACGAGATCCTTTCAAACAAGTCTGAAG
>SVJC01000166.1 GCA_015069215.1 Oscillospiraceae bacterium | reverse complement strand
AGCAACTGCATAGTCTCTTAAGATCTGCTCGATCATATACTTCGTCCAGCCGTAAGGATTGGTGCATGTACCGAGAGGGCTCTGCTCAGTAAAAGGAACATCTTCGCTCATTCCGTAGACTGTTGCGGATGAACTGAATACGAGCTTTTTAACGCCATGCTTTTCCATCGACTTGAGGACGGAGATCATGCTTCCGATGTTATTGGAATAATATTCAAGAGGCATCCTTACGGATTCACCGACTGCCTTAAGTCCTGCGAAATGGATCACGCTGTCGATCCGGTTCTCATCGAAGACCTTGTTCAAAGCTTCCTCGTCACAGCAGTTAACGTTATAGAATTTGAAACGCTTTCCGGTGATCTTTTCGAGGCGGTTCTGAACTTCCATCTTACTGTTGGAGAGGTTGTCCGCAATCACTACGTCGTAACCGTTTTCGAAAAGTGAGATGACCGTGTGAGATCCGATATAACCGTTTCCGCCGGTAACAAGAATTGTTGGCATGAAGATTCTCCTTTAGATGTTTGATAAGTTTATTTTACACTTTTGTCGGTAAAAATCTCCATAACATAATCAATACCGCATTTTTTCACCAAATTAACATATTAAATAAAATCCGTTAGGTTAAAATAGCTTCAATAACTTGTGGAGATTTAATTTTCAATGGACAAACTTATCTACATTGCTGACGATGATGACAATATAAGAAACCTCCTGAAGTCTTTCCTCGAAAGGGAAAGCTTCAGATGCATCGGCTTCCCTACCGGAGACGCCCTTTTCGAAGCATTTTCAGACTCCCCCTGTGACCTCGTTATCCTTGATGTCATGATGCCCGGTCACGACGGATTCTACATCCTCAAAGAGATCAGAAAGACTTCAAACGTTCCGATAATCATGCTTACAGCGAAGGACTCTGACGCCGACTACATCCAGGGTTTAGATCTTGGCAGCGACGATTATTTCACGAAGCCCTTCTCTCCCGTCAAGCTCGTCTCAAAGGTCAAATCAGTCCTTAAGAGACAGGAAGAGATCACCGGCAAGAATTCCGTTAAGGAAACTGACGACGGCTTGATCTCCTTTGCTGACATCGTGATCAACAGAAAGACTAAGGAAGCGACTCTCGCTAATGAGCCGTTCCCTCTTACTCCTAATGAATACGCTCTGCTTACATACCTCATCTCCAACAGGGACAGAGCAATTTCCAGAACTGAGCTCCTGGACAAGATCTGGGGTTATGAGACACAGGTCGAGACCAGGGTCGCAGATGATACGGTCAAGAGACTCAGAAAAAAGATCTCCCATTCCGGAGCCAAGATCTCTACAATATGGGGATACGGCTTCCGCCTCGTATTGAGAACCGCCGAAGACTCGGCTGAAGGAGAAGATTCTGAAGACTAAATGACCGAGGTCAACGCCAGCGAGAACAAGCATAATCAGATCCGAAGCAAATCCGCTATCCGGGTCCCTATTGCCTTGCACTTCTATGCTCTTGAGATCGTTGCCATCTTATTGGTCATCTTCATCATCAACTTCTACATCCAGTCGATCGTCAAAAACTACATCGCACAGGAATGTAAAGCCAGAATAGAAACAGCCGTAAGCTCTACACAGAACTTCACGATAGCGTTCCGTACTGAGATCGATAAATATCCCGAGAAAAACGAAGAGGTCATCAAGGACTTCCTTCTCAAATCCATCAGAACGGCCGACCTGTCAAACCAGGCAAGCATCGCTCTTTACACTTACGATGCCAAGACGAACAGATGCCTTCTGATGTGGCCTACGTCCGACTACAACGTCAATTATGCAAACAGTGCTTCCACTGTCATCTCACAGGTCGTTGAAGAACACGGCTACAGCAATCTTAGGGATACACAGACGACAACGATCAACGGCAACCTCATCTACTACAGATCCGTAGGTTTCCAATACAACACGCCTGAGAACAAGGTAATGGAACTTGACGGTTACTATCTCCTCGTATATGTCAACTCAGGTTCTTACTATTCGTTCATGGCACAGATCACCCTGGCTCTCGTTCAGGCAGCTCTCCTGGCCATCATCATCGCAGGCGTATTGAGCTTCATTCTTTCTTATCCTCTCATCTCTTCTACCAGAAAGCTCTCAAGGTTTGCAGGCCGTGTCGCAAAGGGAGACTTCGAACCTATCAAGGGCAGCATCAGGAGTAAGGAGCTTTCAGAGCTCGGTGACTCGATGAACCGGATGGCTTATAAGCTCGAGGAAGCCGACGTTGAGCAGAAGACATTCTTCCAGAACGCTTCACATGAACTCCGTACGCCTCTCATGTCCATACAGGGTTATGCAGAAGGTTTGAAGTTCGGCGTATTTGAAGACAAGGAATCCAAAGACAACGCTATCGACGTCATCATCGCCGAGACAGAGCGCCTTTCAGGCCTCGTTGAAAACCTCCTCTCCATTTCCAAGATGGACATGAGCAAGAGTGGCACATACGAGGTCAAGAAGCAGAACCTCAACGTAAAGGTCCTCTGCGAGACCATCATCGACAGGGTCAGAGGAAACTTCATCCATGCCGACAAGGCCATCATCAACAGGATCAAGGCCGACAGCCTTTATATTTATGCTAACGAGAACGACATGATCAGGTGTCTCGAAAACATCTTCTCCAACTGCCTGCGTTACTGCAAGAGCGCCGTAACGTTCGACTGCAGGGCTGACAGATACCGCAAGAGAGTCACTTTCACCATATCAGATGACGGTCCCGGCATCTCACAGGAAGTCTTGGATCACCTTTTCGAGAGATTCACCAAAGGCTCCGACGGTAAGCACGGTATCGGTCTTGCGCTCGCAAAGGCAATCGCCAACGAGCACGGCGGCGACATCAACGCTTTCAACAAGGTTGACGGCGGAGCATGCTTTGAGATCACCATTCCTCTGGTCAAGAGAAGAGACCAGCTCACAAAGCTCAACAACCTGAGAAATTTGGGCAATTAATTTAGCACAACCTCTCCCCTTGTGATAAAATCTTGCGGTAATTATCACTATTAAAAGGCTTGTTCACATGAAGACTCATGATTTCTACTATGATCTCCCCGAGCGTCTGATCGCACAGACGCCTATTGCAGACCGCACTGCATCACGCATGCTCGTGCTCGACAAAAACACCGGAAAGACAATGGACAAGCACTTCTACGACCTCCCTTCCTTCTTAAGGAAAGGCGACGTTCTTGTCATTAACAACACCAGGGTTATTCCGGCAAGGCTCCTAGGCGTAAGAAGCGATACAAAAAGTCCCGTTGAACTTCTCCTTCTCAAGAGGATCGACGATAACCACTGGGAAACACTCGCAAGACCCGGCAAGAAGGTTCACGAAGGCAGAAGGTTCACTTTTATCGAGAATGAACTTGAAGCAGAGTGCGAGCAGGTCTTGGAAAACGGAAACCGCATCATCAGGTTTGAATATAACGGCATATGGGAAGAAGTCCTTGACCGCGCAGGCCAGGTTCCCCTTCCGCCCTACATTCACGAAAAGCTCGATGATCCCGAAAGATACCAGACCGTTTATTCCAAGGATCCCGGTTCAGCTGCAGCTCCCACGGCAGGACTTCATTTCACAAAAGAACTGCTGGAAAACCTTAAAGGCATGGGAATAGAGATCGCTGAGCTCACTCTTCACGTGGGTCTCGGTACGTTCAGACCCGTTAAGGCTGACGACATCAAAGATCACGAGATGCACTCCGAATGGTACGATTTCCCCAAGGAAGCATCTGACATCATCAGGAAAGCAAGAGCCGAAGGCAGAAGGATCATCTCCGTAGGAACTACTTCAACAAGGACTTTGGAAGCCGTAGCTTCCTCAGATCCCGAGATGAAGCCACAATCGGGCTACACCAACATCTTCATCTACCCGGGCTATGAGTTCAAATGCGTTGATTCGCTCATCACGAACTTCCACCTGCCTGAATCCACACTCATAATGCTCGTTTCAGCTTTGGCCGGAAGAGAGCATGTCCTTGAAGCATATAAACACGCCGTAGAAGAGGAATACAGATTCTTCTCATTCGGAGATGCAATGTTCATCACAGATCTGGAGGATCACAATGCCTGAATTCCCCGTATGGTACGAGCACATCCACACATGTAAGCAGACCGGAGCGAGAGTCGGCAAAGTCCATACTCCCCACGGCACTTTCATGACGCCGGCTTTCATGCCCGTCGGTACCTGCGCTTCCGTTAAGGGAATGTCTCCCGAGGAAGTCTCTGAAATGGGTGCAGGCATAATCCTTTCCAATACCTATCACCTCTGGCTCAGACCGGGAAGTGATATCGTAGCCGA
>SVJC01000165.1 GCA_015069215.1 Oscillospiraceae bacterium | reverse complement strand
CCTCAAACCCGCAATGGACTTCATCTTCGCAGTAGTCATCGCATTCATGGGAGTTCTTCAGTACAAGGTTTTCGAATCAGCTGAAAAGTCATATTAAGCTTCATAAATACATATCACCCTACCCCAATAAAAGAGGCAACCTGATGATCAGGCTGCCTCTTTTATTATTTGAATTTTTTGCGGTTCTGTCAGAACAAACCTGAGATGACTCCGTTGTTGTCGATGTCGATATCCATTGCGGCAGGATGCGGGGGAAGTCCGGGCATCGTAACGATCGTGCCGGTGAGTATGACCAGATAGCCTGCGCCTGCGGAGATATAGCAGTCTCTGACCGTGAGCGTGAAGCCTTCCGGATTACCAAGCTTCTTGGGGTCGTCGGAAAGCGAATATTGCGTTTTGGCGATGCATATTGGGAGGTTGCCGTAACCTTTTTCCACGAAGCCGTTGATCTTTTCCTGAGCCTCAGGAAGGATGTCTACGCTGCCTGCACCGTAAACCTTTGTTGCGACCTTTCTGATCTTGTCTTCAACGGAATCGGTAAGCTCGTATGAATAACAGGGCTTCTTCTCGTTGTTCTGCTCGAGGATGGCAAGAGCCTTGTTTGCGAGCTCGATTCCGCCTTCGCCGCCCTTGGCGAAGATCTCTGCGGGAGCGAACTCTGCGCCTGTAGCCTTGCATGCTTCCTCAACGATCGCGAGCTCTTCTTCAGTATCGGTAAGGAACCTGTTGGAAGCAACGAGGACCGGGATGCCGAAGCTCTGCATGTTCCTGATGTGTCTCAAGACGTTTGCAAGACCTGTCTTAACAGCCCCGGGATTAGGGTTGGAAAGCTGATCCTTGGGGATTCCTGCGTTGTACTTGAGCGATCTGACAGTGGTGACCAGGACTACGAGGTCAGGCCAGATGCCAAGGTCACGGCACTTGATGTCAAGGAACTTCTCCGCGCCTAAATCTGCTCCGAATCCTGCTTCGGTAACAACGATGTCGCTGAGCTTTAATGCGGTCTTCGTGGCTATGCATGTGTTGCAGCCGTGTGAGATGTTGGCGAAAGGTCCGCCGTGAACGAGGGCGGGAACGCCTTCGAGCGACTGAACGAGGTTAGGGGAAAGAGCATCCTTGAGGCATGCAGCGAGAGCGCCTGTTGCGCCGAGCTGGCCTGCTGTTACGATGTTTCCGTCGAGGTCATAAGCGATGGCGATCCTGTCCAATCTGACCTTGAGATCCTGCATGTTCTTGGAAAGGCAGAGGATGGCCATGATCTCTGATGCAGCGGTGATCTGGAAGATCTCGGGACGTGTAACGCCCTTTGTTCCGCCGCCTACGCCGACCGTAACGGCTCTTAAGCATCTGTCGTTCATGTCGAGACATCTCTTCCAGAGGATCCTGTCCTTATCGATGTTGAGGGTATTGCCCTGGAAAAGGTGATTGTCGATCATGGCAGCAAGGAGATTGTTTGCCGTGGTGATCGCGTGGATATCTCCGGTGAAATGGAGATTGATGTCTTCCATGGGTACGACCTGGGAATAACCGCCGCCGCATGCGCCGCCCTTAACGCCGAAAACGGGTCCGAGGGAGGGCTCTCTGAGAGCCAGGACAGGATTCTTGCCGATCTTTTTCAAGCCCTGAGCAAGACCGATGCTGACCGTGGTCTTGCCTTCGCCGGCGGGCGTGGGGTTCATTGCTGTTACGAGGACGAGCTTGGCATCCGGTCTTTCGGGCAGACTTTCAACATAATCTAAAGGGATCTTGGCCTTGAATTTTCCGTACAGATCGAGCTTATCGGGATCGATGCCTGCCGAAGCTGCCACTTCGGAAATGGGTTTTATCTTTGCATTTTGGGCAATCTGGATGTCGCTGAGCATGGGGTCCTCCTCAATAAAATTTTATGTTAATGATTATACATTATTACCCGATGTTATAATATGAAATTGAATGAGGGATTTATCTGAATTTGGAGAGAGGGTCATGAAGATAGCGGTAAGTGCTTGTCTGCTCGGTGAGAACTGCAAATACAACGGCGGGAACAATTACAGCACCAAGGTGTCCGAGTTCGTCAAGGGTCATGAAGTCATTTCCGTATGTCCTGAAGTGATGGGCGGACTGCCTGTTCCGAGGGAGTCTTCGGAGATCGTTGACGGTGTTGTAAGACACAAGGACGGAATGTCCGTTGATGAAGAGTTCAGAAAAGGTGCGGAACTGGCGCTGAAAAAAGTTCTCGAAAACGGCGTGGAATTGGTCATCCTTCAGTCGAGGAGCCCTTCCTGCAGCGTCAAAGAGGTGTATGACGGATCATTCTCCGGAAAACTCATACAGGGGCAGGGCGTGTTCGCAAAGCTGTTGAAAGAAAACAACATCAGGTCTTTGGATGTTTCCGAGCTTGATAATTTGATGTGATCGAAAGAAGGAGGACAGAAGATGGAGAACCAGACAAAGAAAAAACCCATGGCCATGCGTGTATTTGAAAGCGTCTTTATGATCGGCTATCTGATCTTTGCATATTTTGCCGGCGTGATGTTCATCAGGCATGCGATGCTTGTTTGGCGCAATTTTGACGTCAGGATATTTTATGTGGTCCTTGCCCTTCTTTGCTGGGTGCTGGCAGCCGGAGATACGTTCCATTTGATCCCCAGGACTGTCGAAAACATAAAGGGCAGTCTTAAGAACAGACAGTTCTTTTTCGGACTGGGCAATCTCGTATCGTCGATAACCATTACGGTCTTTTACGTCTTGCTGATCATGCCGTTTTGTTTCCTCATGCATATGGAGTTCTTTTCCATGCTCAGGCTCCGTATTGTACCTCAAGATGTAAAGTTTGTTTTTTATTCGCTCATCATCCTTGCGGCAGTCCGCATAGTGCTCTGTCTGATCCCTGCAAACAACTGGTTCAAGGAAGAGGGAAGCTTTAAATGGGCAGTCATCCGCAACATCCCGTTAGTGATCATGGGTATTCTGGTGATCGGCTATCTGTTGTCGGTAATGAACATGTATTTAACTCAGTATCACGGCTTAAGGGGCATGAATGATCTGGTCCTGGCGCGCTTCAAGTTCTATCCTGTAACGGCAGCACTCGTCGGCTTAAGCTTTCTGTTCTACATTCCGGTTGCGCTCTTTGGCCGCAAGAAGCCTAAACTTGGGATCTTAATGATCCCCAAGACGATCTGCTATATCTTACTGATCCTGTTCTTGCTTAAATTTGCATAATACTATCGGAGGTTCCGATATGGATATCTGGGAAAAGCTCTATGAAAGAGCGAAAGCGCAATATCACCCTGAGGACGTATCACCGTTCGTAATGGCACATCATGTTGTGTGTGCGATCGAGGCGGAGAACGGAGAGATCTTCACGGGATTCTGCATTGAGGCCTGCAGCGGCGTCATGAATCTCTGCGCCGAAAGGGTAGCTGCCCTGAACATGTACGTTAACAGCGGACAGACCGTCATAAAGAGAATGATCGCTTTCAGGGACGAGCCTCCGCGTGGGGACATCGAGGGCAGCGGAATGCCTTGCGGAGCCTGCAGGGAATTCCTGATGCAGCTTTCTTACGAGAACCGCAACACTGAGATAATGACGGATTATGCGACCCGCAAGACCGTTAAGCTGGAAGAGCTCATTCCAGGCTGGTGGGGCTACAGAAGATATGTCTCGGGAGAGGATTCCTGACAGTGAAAACGATCAACATAGAAGCGGGGCTCCCCAATCCGCAGCAGGCCATGACAACGCTCAATAACCGTATCTATGCCGAGAGGGCATCCGGGGCGAAGTGCGCCAAGATCATTCACGGATACGGTTCGACGGGAAAAGGCGGCACGATCAGAACGGTCTGCCGTCAAAAGCTCATTGAGTACAGGAGCAGGGGCCTGATCAAGGATTACTGCCCGGGAGAGGATCTGGGGCCTTTCAGTGACGCAGGAAGAAGATTTGCCGAGAAATGCCCCGAAGTCCGTAAGGACTCTGACTGGGGCAGGGAAAACAACGGCATAACAGTAGTTTTATTTAAATAATATTTTTGGAATAGGAGTATTTGACGTGGGTAAAAAATCGCTGAAGGTATTAGTTGCCTTTCTTATCATCTGCATGGGGCTGATCCCGCTTGCCGGCTGTCAGCAGAATAACAGCATAGAGGGTACATGGATCCTTAAAGAGGAGTATGACAGCAACGGGACCAAGATCACGGCTGAGAAATTAAAAGAGATCGGGGTAGCTGAAAAATACGAGATCAAGGGAACAGAGGTCAAATATACCTGTGAGACCCAAATGATGAAGAAACCCATCACTCTCACTTTTGTCCTGGAGGACCTCGGGAACAACAGATACAATTTTATAATGGCTTCGAAATTCACTTTCGCTACCGTAGAAGTGAAGGGTGATACCATGACTTACACCGTAGGTGAGGGTGAAAGCTTCAGTAAAATGATCTTCAAGAGGCAGAAATAGGATTTTTGACATTTTTTTCTTAAAACCATGAAAGCCCTTAAAATAAAGGGTGTTACCAAAATGGTG
>SVJC01000164.1 GCA_015069215.1 Oscillospiraceae bacterium | reverse complement strand
AAGGTAGGTCTTGGTCACGGTAACCTCGGAAAGATGCTTCTTGAAGAGGATACAGAGTGCTTCGCATTCCTCGCAGGCCACGAGTCATTCGCAGCTGCTGAGGGCGCTATCGGTATTGCCGAGAAGGCTAACCGTGTCCGTCAGAAGCCTCTCAGAGTCATCCTTGACGGTCTCGGAAAGGATGCTGCTAAGATCATCTCCAGAATCAATGGCTTCACATATGTTGAGACTGAGTATGACTACAAGACAGGCGAGCTCAAGGAGCTCTCCAGAACATGCTACTCAAAGAACGCTGATTCTCCGAGAGCTAAGGTCAACTGCTATGGTGCAGACGACGTTCAGGAAGGTGTTGCTATCCTCTGGAAGGAGAACGTTGACGTTTCCATCACAGGTAACTCCACCAACCCGACAAGATTCCAGCACCCTGTTGCAGGTACATACAAGAAGGAGCGCCTCGAGGCAGGCAAGAAGTACTTCTCAGTTGCATCAGGCGGTGGTACGGGCCGTACACTTCACCCTGATAATATGGCTGCAGGTCCCGCTTCTTACGGTATGACCGATACAATGGGCCGTATGCACTCTGACGCTCAGTTCGCAGGTTCTTCTTCCGTTCCTGCTCACGTTGAGATGATGGGTCTCATCGGTGCCGGCAACAACCCGATGGTCGGTATGACCGTTTCCACAGCTGTTTCCGTTGAGGAAGCTGCTAAGGCTGGCAAGTTCTGATCTTTCGATAAATAACAGATCAACCGGGCGGTGCAAGCAATTGCACCGCCTTTTTTGTTTTGCGCGTGTTAATTTGATAGAATAACGTACACCGACATTGTCCCGGGAGGTATGACAGAATGAAAAAGATCACTGCTTTAACACTGGCCGGCGTAATGTTATGTACTTCACTTTTGGCGGGGTGCAGTTATTTTCCTGCGATCAAACTGCCTGAAGGTGAGACTACGATGACCGTTGTCTCGACTTTATCCAATTCCCTGGAGTCGGGTTCCGAGTCCGAGACTAAGCCCGCAGAGAATAAACCCGCAAATCCGGCCGAAGAGGCTGACAAGGCATATGCCGATTTCATTGAAGGAAAGATATCTTTATCCACTTCCGGATGCTTTGAAAAAGACGGAGGAAGGACTTACCTTGATCTGGGATACGGTTCTTACAATTTCGAGGATCTGAAAAAGGCCTTGAGATTTGATGCTGCCTCAGGTTCACGCATAAGATATGCGCTCGTACACTGCGGTGATAACGGGATACATGAGATGGCACTCTGCTTTGCGCTTATCGACGGAGGCAAGGCTTCAGTCCTCTGCCTGATCGGTTACGAGGACGGCAATTTGGTCATGAATGCGCTCTTGGAGCAGCAGAGACCTGATGAATACAGGGTCTATGACACGGGATATCTCAAGTCTGACATCACCACAACCGAAGGCGTCAACAGGTCGGTGCTCATCAAGGTCGAATCAGGCGGCAAGTGCAGTGAAGTCTTTACATACAATGTCTACAGGGGAGCAACTGCCAAGGCCATGATCAAGCACCTTGCAAAGGGTGAAGAGGAATCTGCGGAAGGCTATGAAGGGCTTCCGAATGATTTTGTGGTCAGGGAATACATTTCCGAAGGCAAGATCAAGTTCAATACCGATACCGAAAAGCTTTCACAATATGAGTATGAAAGAAAGCTCGAGGAACAATTCATTGAAAAGATAAAGTCTCTTGGCGCGGAAGAGATCACGATCGATGAGATGGTCAAGCTCGCCGAAGCAAAAGACTACATTGCAAAGGAAGTCACCTGGACATCTGTCCGCAGTGAAGAAGAGGCACCGTCCTCTGCAGGTGTCGTTGACGTCGCCGGAAGATTTACCCTTTCGATCTTCATGGATCCCGAATCGCCTGATTACTCGGGCCTCGGGAATGTGGTCAACGTACTTAACAGCGGCAACGGAACAGACATGAGGTTCACGTGTGATTCTGATGACGTTGCGGTGATCCTTGAAAAAGGCTACTGGGACATGAATACGGATTCCTTTGTTAAAGAAAAAGAAATCTTCAATATAAAAACGAAGAACGGCACGGTTTATCAGTTTAATTGCGTGCCTCAGGAAATATTCCCTTACTACAGGCTTCGCGCGGTTAAAGGCAACTACAGCGCAGAATGGCTTGTTCTTAAGAGCAAGGATAACAAGAATATTGAGATCAAATCTTCGATGAAAGGATAAGCCTAAAACTGATGACCGGCGGCAATGGAGATTTGAAAGTCAGCAAGGAACTGCTTGAAGAAGTCAGGCGGTTCGTTGATTCACGTCTGATCTTAAAGTGCGAAGCCAATGCTCTTGAGTCATCCGCTAAGATGGAAGAAAACAGGTTTGTTGGCTTTGGCGGAGCCGGTGTTTTCAAAACCGGTAAGCCGGCCGCAAAGCGGAAGAGCTCTGCGAGGTTTGCTGCATCTTCTGCTTTTTGCGCTGAAAGAGGCGCTCCTGAAGAGGCGTTTGAGAAAGCGTGTGAAACGGCCGAAGAAAAAAGCGTTGAAGAGTTTATCGACAGCAGGATAGACGAGAGCTTTTCCCAGATGCTCCTGCGCAAGATCGATGAAAAAGGCCTGACAGACGTTGAATGCTATAAGAAAGCGAATGTGGACAGAAAGCTCTTTTCGAAGATCAGGAGCGACTTGAACTATCACCCGAAGAAGAAAACCGTACTTGCCTTTGCGCTTGCCCTCAGGATGGATCTTGAGGAGACCGGAGCGCTTCTGATGAAGGCAGGCTACGCTTTGTCTGACGGCAATAAGGGTGATCTGGTCTTTACGTACTTCATTATCAACAAGAGGTACGATATCAGGGAAATAAACGGAGTTCTTCTGGCTATGGACGAAGAGCTCATCGGAGGCTGAATTTAAGGAAATGGAAACAGATAAGAAGAAAGCGGTATTAAGTCCGGAAGACGGAGCAAGTGAGAACATCGTAGCAATGAGCAGGGAAGAAGCCCTGGCATATATGGACCTTCCTGAAGATGCTGATCAGACAGCGATAGAGAACCGTTTCTGGCAGTTATCCAAGAAATACAGGAGCATGAGAGGAGACGATGCCGAGCAGAAGATGAACGATCTGTCGGCAGCATATGACATTGCTACGGGTACCCGCGATCAGCGTGAGAAAGCGGCTCAGGAAAGGGCGAACGAGAAACAGTTTTTGGGCAAAACTAAGTCCGAATGGAAGACTTACGTCTCATATACCTGGAAATACTATGTCATGGGAGTTGTTGTGATCATCGCATCGGCTTTCCTCATCTATAATTTCTTTTTCAAGCCGCGTGAGGACGTGGGCATCGTGTCGATCGGAAATTTCGAGCTCAACCCCGAATACTACGACGGCGTCGTCAGGAGCCTTGGCTTCAGGTACCCCGGCATCACGTATTACAGCTATGTGGCTGTAAATGAGGAGGGACAGGAAGCTGATCTCTTTACTAACCAGGCTGCCGTCGCATCGCTTTATTCCGGTACGCATGTGCTTGTGACTGACAGCGCCGCTAATCCTTATTTCTTCGAATATGTTACGGATTGCACGGACCTTTATGAAACGCTTAAGAAAACGCTTCCCCAAGAGAAGTTTGACAAGATCACGCCCGTCTACATGAGTGAGAGGGATTATAAGGAAATGATCACGGAATTCAGGCGCAGCAAAGGTTATGACCTTTCCGAAACGCAGGAGGATCTTTCCGCATATTCTGACGCGAAGATAATGATCGGCCTTAAGATCGAAGATGAGGCCATGGTAAAGAAACTGGGCTATACGAATTACTGGCATAAGAGACCTGCTTCGGCAGTGTTCGGGATAACCGTCATGAGCCGCAGCCAGGATGATTCCAAAGCCATAATAACGGCAGTGTTACAGGGCCTGTGATAAAATAGCTCTATGATCATACGCAAGAAGAATAAGCTTGAGGACAAGATAGTCGGTTTTCTGAACACACTGACGCTCAACAGGAAGCTGCTGCTTCTATATTTCTTTTGCGTGCTTTTTCCTCTCCTTCTGACAGACGGATTCATCCTGGCGATCATAATCTCTAATGAGAGGACACAGTTTCAGGTCGAAATGAGGAATGTTGCGACGAATGTATCCGCCGACTTCGTTTCTTCACTGAAGACGGCATCTGACATTTCAAATAACCTTTATGTTGACAGGTCGATATATTCTTTTCTCGAAACCAGGTTTAAGGACAATGCGGATTTCTACTCGCAGTATTATAAGTTTTTCGAAAACAACGGTTATTCATCATTGTATTATCTCCCGAACATGTCCAGGTTCGTGTTTGTAGCTGACAACGATACCATCACTTCGGGCGGTAACGTCAGCACTTTGGATTCCGTGAAAGATACAAGCTGGTACAAAGAATTCGTGTCATCGGATCACAAGGCAAAGCTCATTTTTTATTTCATGGGAGATGACGAACTCGGTGCCAACCAGACAAAGACCAAACAGGTCAAGCTTGTCAGGTGGCTTGATTATTACAAGGGAACGGATATGAAGAAGATGCTCGTCATCAATCTTGACTATCCGCTGCTGATGAGTAATTTCTCAAGCAAGAAATACGGAATGCTTGCCTACATCTGTGACGGTGACAAGATAGTCATATCTACGGACGGCCAGACAAATATATACAGCCCTTATTCATCCATTAATGAT
>SVJC01000163.1 GCA_015069215.1 Oscillospiraceae bacterium | reverse complement strand
CTCATCCTTATCGAAATAGTTTTCGATGAGGTTAGCGTCGCCCTTAATGAAGAACAGGTTCGGAAGCTCCATCTCATGTGCTTTCTCGATGGCGGCAAGGATGACGGAAGGTTCCTTTTCCATGGCGATGTAAAGGACCTCCGGGTGAGCTTCGGCCATCTGCGTGCAGAATTTTCCTTTGCCGCAGCCTATCTCAAGCCAGACGGGAATATCGTCACCGAACCCGCAGGCCTGTCTCCAGTGTCCTTTATTGAGCATCGGATCTTCAAACCAACGCTCATGGCATCTTTCCATACGTATAGGGATGTTGCGCTTAGCCCGCATCCTGCCCATTGCAATATTTCTCCTAACAGATCAGAGTATTTTTTCGTTCAGCTTAACGCCGCCGATGACGTGGAAATGCGCATGCATTACAGTCTGGCCGCCGTCAGCGCCGCAGTTGTTGATGACGCGGAATCCGGTGCCCAGATCCTTGATCTTTGCGACCTCATCGATAGCCTCCGCTACATATCCCAGGTACTCTTTGCCTTCAGCCGAGGAAGCCATGTCACGTATATCGTCGAAATGCTTCTTGGGAACAACGAGAACATGTACCGGAGCTGCCGGATTGATGTCGTTGAAGCACAGGACCTTATCGTTCTCGTAAACCTTTGTTGAAGGGATCTTGCCTTCGACTATGTCACAGAATAAGCACATATGAACACCTCTTATTTGATCTGGGAAGCGATTATCTCTTCTGCCTTTGCAAGAGCATCAGAGAGCTTGCTTACGTCCTTACCGCCTGCCTGAGCCATGTCGGGACGTCCGCCGCCGCCACCGCCTGCGACCTTTGCAGCTTCCTTGATGATGTTGCCGCAGTGAACGCCTGCCTTGACGGCTGATTCGGTTGCCATTGCGGTAAAGATGAGCTTGTCGCCGGATGTTGCGGCAAGGAATACCACACCTGTCTCAAGCTTGTCGCGGATCTTATCTGCAGTATCTCTGAGAGCAGCAGCGTCAGCCGCATCGCATGAAGCGACAACAGCCTTTACTGAACCGAATTCCTTTGCAGACTTGACTGCGTCATCGGCAAATGAACCTGCCTTTGCCTTCTGGATCTCGGCGATCTCCTTCTCGAGGGACTTAACCTCGGCATGAAGTGATCCGATCCTCTCAACGATCTTATCCTTGGGTGTCTTGAGGGCAGCAGCAGCTTCATTGATGAGTACTCTGTCCTCTTTGTTCATCTCGTAGCATCTTGCACCGGTAACGGCTTCGATCCTTCTGATGCCTGCCGCGATGCCTGCCTCGGAAACGATCCTGAACTGGCCGATCTGAGCGCTGTTTGAAAGATGCGTACCGCCGCAGAACTCAAGATCGAACGGACTGTCGAAATCACCGACTGCAACGACTCTTACGACTTCGCCGTACTTCTCTCCGAAGATGGCGGTTGCACCGAGCTTCTTTGCGTCTTCGATCCCGAGGACCTTTGTCTCAACGGGAAGTGCCTGAAGGACAACATCGTTGACCATTTCCTCGACCTTGGCGATCTCTTCGGCCGTCATTGCCTGATGGTGGTTGAAGTCAAATCTCAGACGGTCAGAACCGACATAAGAACCTGCCTGCTCGACCTGAGGTCCCAATACCTTCTGGAGGCTTGAAAGCAGGATGTGTGTAGCCGTGTGGTTTCTTGCGATCGAAAGTCTTGTCTTCTTGTCGACTTCGATGGTTACTGTTGAACCGCTTGCAAGTGTGCCCTTAACTGCCTTGAGTGTATGGAGATACTTGCCTGCAGCATCCTTATCGACGGAGATTACCTCCGCCTCGAAATCATTGGTATAGATCTTACCTTCATCGTGGATCTGACCACCCATCGTAGCGTAAAGAACTGTCTTGTCGGTTATGACGATGATGTCATCGCCTGCGGAAGCACTGTCAACCTTCTTGAGGTTGCCGTCTTCATCAGCCTTAAGGATGTAGATGACCTTTGCATCGCACTTGAGGTTATCGTAACCGTCGTATTCTGTTGCGTTAGAATCCTTTGCGACTTCATCGGGAATGGTATTAACTGCGAGGGCAAGATCGTCCTTTGATTTAGTAGCTGCCCTTGCGGTCTCCTTCTGCTTTTCCATTGCAGCCTTGAAGCCTTCCTCATCAACCGTGAGGCCTTCTTCGGAAGCCATCTCGACTGTAAGCTCGATCGGGAATCCGAACGTATCGTAAAGATAGAAAGCTGAATCGCCGTCGATCTTTCCTGAACCGGCCTTTTCCGCAAGGATCTTCTTGAATTCCTTGATGCCGTTTTCGAGCGTGCTCTCGAATCTTGCGATCTCCTTATCGAGCTCGTTCAAGATGAACTCACGGTTCTTGGCAAGAAGCGGATAGCTGTCGTCGTAAACGCTGTCGATGTAGATCTTTGCAAGATCCAGGATCTGCTCTGTGGACATTCCGAGTGTCCTTGCGTGTCTTACGGCACGTCTGATAAGACGTCTTAAGACATAGCCTGCGCCTGCATTTGAAGGAACGAGCTTTGCTGCGTCTCCGATGAGCATAACGCTTGTACGGATATGGTCTGCAAGGACTCTCATGGACCTTGTAAGCTTCTCGTCGGAATCGTACTTAACACCGGAAGACTTCTCGATATATGCGATGGCATCAGCGAAAAGGTCTGTCTTATAGACATCTTTTGAGCCGTTAAGGAACGCAAGGATCCTCTCGAGGCCCCAGCCTGTATCTACGTTCTTCTGCTTGAGCGGTGTGAGATGTCCGTCCTGATGCTTCTCATACTGCATGAAAACATCGTTTCCGATCTCCGTGTACTTGCCGCATGAGCATCCGGGACCGCAGTCAGGGCCGCAGTCGGGAACGTCTGCGATATAGAACATCTCGCTGTCAGGACCGCAGGGGCCGTACTCAAGTCCCCACCAGTTGTCGTCAGCACCGAGATAGTAGATGTTCTCGGGCTTAAATCCGGATGCGATCCTGAACTTTGCGCCTTCCTCATCTCTGGGTGCATTCTCGTCACCTGCGAAAACGGTTGCCGCGAGATGGTCTCTGTCAAACCCGAACACGTCGGTAAGAAGCTCATAGCTCCACTTGCATCTCTCTTCCTTGAAGTAATCACCAAGGCTCCAGCTTCCCATCATCTCAAAGAACGTGACGTGGCTCCTGTCGCCTACTGAATCGATATCGTTTGTACGGACGCATCCCTGTACATTGCAAAGCCTTGTTCCCATGGGGTGCTTTTCTCCGAGAAGATAAGGCATGAGAGGCTGCATTCCGGCAACGTTGAACAAAACGCCCGTGGAACCGTCAGATACCAGTGATACGGCACCTACGTCAACGTGGCCTCTCTGTATGTAGAATTCCTTCCAGGTCTTTCTAAGCTCTTTTGAAGTGAACTGTCTCATCGGTGAATACTCCTAAAATAAAATAAAACTCAAGAATTATAAAACGAAACCTAATCCTTTGCAATCTCGGATAAACCACCTGTTGCGCGTTTCAGATATTCGGCATATTTTTGCCTCACGGTCTCGTTTCCGATCCCGATCGAAATGCCTTCAAAGGTCGCAAGCTCGAACAGTCCGGTATAGAGTGTGGGCACGTCGGTCGTCTTGAAGATCAGATCCAATCTTCCCTTATCGAGCTTTGTATCGTCAATGTTCGGTACCTGTCCGATCCTTGAAGCAAAGGCATTGTAAGCCTGCAGGACCATTTTCCTGTTCTCGCCCATTATGGTGAGCGGGAGCGCTATCGGAATGCCGCCCGAATATGAGGAAACGGACACTTCGATGAATCTCTTTATGGCCGCTTCATGCGCCCTCTTGGTAGGGAAATCGACATATTTCTGTTTGAGATCAAAATCGACGTTTGCCACCCTGTCGTATCTGTAGTGCTTCAGGGCTGATTCGATACTCTTGCCTTCCTTGAGGAGCTTTGCTGCGGCAACATTATCGATCGCAATGATGTAATAGCAGCTGTTCCTCCAGTCGAGCGCCATCGGGGAGATGCTCTTTTCGCTCTTTTCGGCAAGTTCGTTTCCGAGCTTATAGCCGTAAGTGATCTTAAGGCACTCCTTTCTCTCGATCGCTCCTCTTATGATGTTGAGCCATATGATCTTCCTCTGGCTCATCTTGGAATCGTGGGGAACGAGTGCTCTTGAGCGGTAGTTCTCGTCGAAATACTTAGGGAACATCTCGATTATCTTCTTGTTGAGATTTGAATCGACGAATTCGGTCGTGTTTATCGCATCGACAAGAAGCCTTGCCTCATCGACCGAGATCTCGCCCCTGATCTGGTTTTTGTGGTATTTCTTGCCCTCAACGGAGATCCAGGAATCAGCTCCGTCAACCTCACAGGTCTTTGAAACGTATTCGTTTATCCTGCTGATGTCCGCATAGATCGATTTGCGCTCGAAAACATATCCCAGTTTCTCTTCAAGATAAGCGATGAGCTCATTCACCGAGACGCCGTTATTGTCGTCGAACGCATCCAATTCACGCTTAAAATAGTCGTAGATGAACAATATCTTAAGCTTCGAAAGATCACTGTTAGCCATGGCCGTTCCTCCTGAAGATCTTGATGAGATAATAGTACCATTAAAAGGCTCTTTCCTAGAAATTGACTGATAACCATTCGTTTCTAAAGAACGGAATTGCCGCCCGGCTTGAAAGATCACAATTACGCACTTTCTTTAGAGTGCTTAGAA
>SVJC01000162.1 GCA_015069215.1 Oscillospiraceae bacterium | reverse complement strand
GCATCCTTTTCATCGACAAGTCTGTCGACGGCAAGGTTTACAAGATCGAAGAACAAGATGACGACGAGGAGGAGTGATTCCTTTTGACTAATCCCGGCGATTTGAGAATCGTATTCATGGGAACTCCTGAGTTTGCCGAGGTAAATCTCAGGGCTCTCGTTGAAGGCGGCTTTAATGTCGTCCTTTGTTGCTGCCAGCCCGACAAACCCGTCGGAAGAAAGCAGATACTTACGCCGCCTCCGGTAAAGGTTTATGCGCTGGAGAAGGGCATTGAAGTATTTCAGCCCAATACGCTCAAAACTGAAGAGGCATTTGCCAAGATCTCGGAAGCGGATCCTGACATGGTCGTGACCGCAGCATACGGAAAGATCCTGCCTCCCGCTATATTGGAGATCCCTAAGTTCGGATGCATCAACTGCCACGGAAGCCTTTTACCTGCCAGAAGAGGTTCTGCACCCGTTCAGAGGGCAGTCCTTGAAGGCGATACCGTAACCGGCATCACTATCATGATGATGGCTGAAGGCATGGATACAGGTGATATCCTGATCCAGAAAGAGATCGCCATCGGTCCTGACATGCATTCAGACGAGCTCATGATGAGCCTCGCAGATCTTTCCGCATCGATGCTTCCCCAGGCTGTAATCGATCTTTCTGAAGGCAGGCTTACACCTGTAAAACAGGACGATTCCAAGGCAACTTACTGTCCTCCTTTGGTTTCGGAAGAAGGCCATTTCACATGGGACATGAAGGCTTCTGAGATACACAACAAGGTCAGGGCTTTGAGCTCGTGGCCGGGAGCTTATACCGAAGCAGGAGAGAGGAAGCTCAAGATCTACGACACGAGAGTGGTTGACGTTCTTCCTGACGTGGCTGACAAGGCTTTGGCAGAAACAGCATCTCCCGGTACGATCGTTGCAAGCAAAGGCGAAAATCTCATCATTAAATGCGCTGAGGGTTACATAAAAATACTTGAACTTCAGTTTGCAGGCGGCAAGAGACTTCATTCAAGAGACGTCTCGCATAATTACAAGCCCGGACAGGTCTTTTCCTGACTTGAGGAATATATGAACAACCTGATCAGTTACAAGAAGAAAGACATTACCCGGATCCTGGAAACAGGAAATGAAAGGGAACTGTGCTTCCTGATGCTGTACCAGGTATATGAGGAAGGCGCTTTCTCCAATCTGGTCATCAAGAAGGCTGACAATGTCGCTGATTCCATGGGCAAAAAGCTCGATTTTACCCGTGCGATGCTCTATGGTACGCTTACCTATACGTTTACGATCGATTTCCTCATCCGTCACATAACCAAGGAAGATCCGGATAAGATGGATCCGGTAACCAGGACCGTTATCAGGATGGCTGTCTGGCAGCTTCAGTTCGGTGAAAACATTCCTGATTATGCCGTATGCGATTCTTCCGTTGAGATCGTTAAAAAGTATCACCAAAAGGTTGCAGGATTCGTAAACGCCGTTGTCAGGAAATATGCGTCCGCACCCGAAGAAAAGAAAAATCTTGACCAGTACAAGCCCGGCATCAGGACATCTCTAAAGCCTGAGATCTACGGCATTTTCAAGAAGGATTTCGGCAAGTCCAGGGCTTTTGACATAGGAATGGCCTTCCTTAAGCTTTCCGAAACGACTGTAAGATTTGACAGTTCCAAAGTTGAATCCAAGAAGCTCATCTCCGAGCTCAAAGCCATGGGAATAAACGCTGCACCTGCTAAGCTGATCAGGGATGCAGTTGAGATCACAGGCGGCCTTAAGGGGCTTGAAAATAGTGACATCTATTCCGGATACGGAATGTTCATCCAGGGTGAGGCAGCAATGCTCGCTTCGATCATTGCCGATCCTTCAGAAGGATCTAAGATCCTTGACGTATGCTCTGCGCCCGGCGGAAAGTCCACGCACATGGCAGTAATGTGCCATGACAACTGCGAGATCCTTTCCTGTGACATCAATGAATCAAGGCTTCAGCTGGTCTCTGAAAACGCACAGAGACTTGGACTTAAGAGCATCTCGACAAAGTGCTGTGATGCCTCAAGGATCTCGAAGGATAACAAGGACTTAAGAAAGAGTTATGACCTCGTTTTGTGCGACGTGCCGTGCAGCGGTCTGGGCATTATCGGAAGAAAGCCGGACATAAGGCAGAACATTACATATGACCGCATTGAAGAGCTTTTGCCCATACAGCAGGCAATACTGGACAGTGCTGCCAAGATGGTCAAGCCCGGCGGAACGCTCGTTTACTGCACATGCACGCTGAACAGCGACGAAAATGAGAAACAGGCAGCTGCATTCATAGAATCCCATAAGAGCTTCCATACCGTGCCCGTCACGAAGTATCTGCCTGATTCTCTTGTCTTGGATGAAGACAGGAAGCAAAAGGCGGAAAACGGCATGATAACGCTTTGCCCTGATACCGACGGATGTGAGGGATTCTTTATCTGCAAAATGGAAAAAGACCGAAAGGATGACCAGGAGTGAACCGTAAATTCTGTCTCGATCTGACATTGGATGAACTCAAAGCCTGGTGCGCGGAAAACGGCATCCAGGCCTACAGGGCAGGTCAGATCTACAAGTGGCTGTCATCGGGCGTTACCGATACGAAAGACATGAATAACGTCCCCAAAGACATTAGGACAAAGCTTGAGGAAAGCTTCATTTTCGGAAGCTTTGAGATCAGACAGAAGCTTGTTTCCAAGCTTGACGGAACGACCAAGCTCGTATTTGAACTTCACGACGGAAACATAATCGAGACCGTTGTCATGCGTTATAAGACGGGCCTTTCGATATGCATTTCCTCGCAGGCAGGTTGCAGGATGGGATGTAAGTTCTGTGCGTCTTCAAAGCTCGGCTTCGGAAGGTCTCTTACTTCGGGTGAGATGTTTGCCCAGGTCGCAGTTTCTCAGAAGATAGTTGGCGAGAGGATCAGAAGCGTAGTAATAATGGGCATCGGCGAGCCTTTCGACAATTTCGATGAGGTCATGGGTTTTGTAAAGCTTGCAAATGATCCGGAAGGCCTTAATCTCGGTGCAAGACACATTACTATCTCGACATGCGGCCTCGTTCCCATGATCGACCGGTTTGCCGAACTCGATCTTCAGGTCAATCTTTCGATCTCGCTTCACGCGCCCAACGATGAGATAAGGAAGAGCCTTATGCCGATCGCCACGAAGTATTCACTGAAGGAGCTGATGGACGCCTGCAGGAGATATACGGCTAAAACTAACAGGAGACTTACTTACGAGTATACGCTTTTCGGCGGTGTAAATGACGGCGATGCCCAGGCTGAAGAACTTGTGAAGCTCCTTGGAAAAGGTTTGTGGCATGTGAATCTCATTGCCGCGAACGACGTTCCGGGGAGCGCTTATAAGGCGCCTTCAAAGCAGAGGGTAAGGAGATTTCAGGAGATTTTGGAGTCGGGCGGCATCAACGCGACTTTAAGAAGGGAAATGGGACAGGATATAATGGCAGCATGCGGCCAGTTAAGGCGCGGAATGGAGAGTAAGGAATAGTGTATTATTCCGGTGTTAGTGAGAAAGGCCCCGTAAGGGAGACCAACGAAGACAGTTTTGACGCTAACATTCTTGGCGGCTGTCTTTGCATGATAGTCGCTGACGGCCTTGGCGGTGAGGTAAGCGGTGAGATCGCAAGTAAGCTCGCCGTTGAGACTGTCATGAGAGAGTTTGAGCAAAACCTGGATTCGATGCCGGATGAAGAACACATCAGCGATTTCCTTTCGGCCGCTTTTAACAAGGCAAATAAGGAGATCCTCCGCTACGGAATGGCTCATCCCGAGTCCCAGGGCATGTGCACCACGCTTACCGTGGCCGTCCAGAATGATAAAAAGCTCTATATTGCCCATATCGGCGACACCAGAGCATATCTTTGCCACGGCAGGGAGATACAAAAGCTTACCAATGACCACAACAAGGCTGCAGAGCTCGTAAGAGCCGGCCTGATCACGCAGGCGGAAGCCAAAGTGCATCCCGGAAGAAACGTCCTGGTAAAGGTTCTTGGTGAAAATGTCTATCTTAAACCTGATTTTTACAGTTATAATCTAAGTTACGGTGATATAATCATGCTCTGCTCGGACGGGCTTTATTCGTTCGTTGACAAGGAAGATTTTATCGATGCACTGATGTACAGGAAGGATTTGAAGAAGGTCTGCGGATGCCTTGTGGAGAAAGCTCTGAAGGGCGGCAGTTCCGACAATATAACAGTTGTCGCAGGATTGTGCAGGCCTACCTGAAATATATAGGAGTATAGGAAATGGCAAACCAGTCACACGGCCCTGAGGGCATGATATTTGCTAACAAATATCGTATCGTAAAGCTTATCGGCAGCGGCGGCATGGCCAACGTATATCTCGGCATTGACATGAATACCGGTCTTAATGTCGCTATCAAGATACTTAAACCGGAATATTCATCTGATGAAGAATTCATCCGCCGTTTTGATTCTGAAGCAAAAGCTGTCGCTTCACTGAACCACTCCAATATCGTTAAAGTGTTCGGAGTAGGTCATGAAGGGCAGTTCCGTTATATTGTTGAGGAATATGTAGAGGGCATTACGGTCAAGGATCTCATTAACCAGAACGGACACCTTGACTGGAGAAATGCAGTCCCGATCGTTATCCAGATCAGCCTTGCGCTTGATTATGCGCATCAGAAGGGCATCGTTCACAGGGACATCAAGCCCCAGAACATCCTCATTTCGAGAGACAAGGTCTCCAAGATCACTGACTTCGGCATTGCCCGTGCGGCATCTTCCACGACGATCACCATGACCGGCGGCGTC
>SVJC01000161.1 GCA_015069215.1 Oscillospiraceae bacterium | reverse complement strand
AGCGTATCGATCCCGCCGAAGATGATCGGGTGATGCGTAATGATCAGATCAGCGCCTGACTGTCTCGCGCAGTCAACGGCTTTGCCGGTCAGATCGAGCGAAAGCACGCATGCTGTGACCGCACGGTCAGGGTATCCTGACATAAAGCCGACGTTATCATATTCGGCGGCGTTCTCCCTGGGAAAACATTCATCCAAAAAGCCCGTTACATCACTTATTTTCATGTTTTTTCCTTTCATCCAAAGCTTCCCTGACAACAAAATCGCTCCTGGATCTTATCTCAAAGACCTCATCAAGGTGAGCAAAATAGGCTTTCACAAGCTCATCTCCTGAAGCTGCCTTCCCGGGAAGCAAAACCCCGTAGCATTCCTTAAATGAGCCGAGTTCATAAGGAACGCTGTCATATCCCATACGCATAATAATATAAAAGAATTCCCTGTCAGTACATACTGATTCGTCCTCAAAGACAAATCCCCTTTCGGCAAAGAACTTCCTTACGAGATTAACTGATTTCTGCGGCTGGACAATGAATCTTACATCCTTAAGAAGCTCAGACGGTTCATTTTCAAGACATCTCGTAATGATGTCTATGATGTTTAATCCGCCCATTCCCGCTATGACCACTATGTCACCCTTCTTAAGGCTCATCCCGTTAAGTCCGTCAGTTACAAAAACATTGGAACGGTCTTCAAACCCCGCTTCTTTCAGGGCTTCTTTTGAATGCATCGCGGGACCTTCATGGATCTCGGTACAGATGACTTCTGTAGCGATACCGTTTTCAAGACAGGAAACTGCGAGAAGTCCGTGATCGGAGCCGACGTCTATCACCCTGCCCGGGCCTAATTCCTTACGTGACGCTGCTACCTGGTCAAAAACAGCGGAAAGCCTTGAAGAGAGCTTGATCATCAGAGTTCCTCAAGCTTTTTTCTCATCTTGGCCTTATATTCGCTCAAACGGACGAGCTTGGCGTCTAACTCGTTTCTTTCATCCTGGGACGAGGCATACATCCTGCGGGTGATGAGGGATTCTTCGATTTCGTTTACGCGCACGATCCTGATCTTATAGAGATATCCGAGATAGTAATCTCTCTTAACACTGACGTTATTTGCAGCATCAGCCTTGTCGCATTCCCTGAGCATGACGTCTTCAGAAGCCATTCCGTTGATGGTCGCACGCCTGAAGAAATCACTCATCCTCGCAAACGAGACGCCCTTCTTGGCGTCAAACACGTTAAGGAAAGTCTTTACCAGGGCTTTCATGGAATCACCGGTGAAATCATCCGGTCTCAATACGTCCTCGAGAGCCACGAACTTGGGATCTGCAAGTGACGGTCCCAGGGATATCGCATAAGCAAACAGCTTGATCTCGTCATCAGTTGCGGTATCGACGACCGAATAAACATTCTCGGGTTCGCCGTTCGGTTCTTCGGCTGGTTCTGCCTCAGCAGGTTCATTGACGGATTCTTCGGGAGCAATATTACGGCTCTTAAGGTCTTCTGCCTTCTGTCTTGCGATCTCCCTTGCCTGCATGAGATTCTCTCTTGCGTCAACGCTTTCAGCGAGGCTGTTCATGCGGTTAAGAACCGCAGCGGGATTTGCTCCAAGGACCTTTGCGGCTTCATTCGCCATCGTGGATCTCTTTATCTCATCGGGAACCCAGGAACCGTAAAGACAGATGTCATCCTGATACCTTCCCTTGTCGATGCCTTTGACGTCATCGTAGTTATCGTGATATGCACGGTCTAAAAGATATTCCTCAACGTAGAGCGCATTCTTAACTACATCTGCAAACTTCTCTGCGCCTTTCTCCCTGATGAATTCATCAGGATCCTTGCCGTCCGGGACCTTGGCTATCTTGATCCTGATATTGATGCCAGAAAGCTTTGTAAGATATGCAAGCATCATCTTGATGGCACGTATCGCAGCCTTCTGCCCTGCTCCGTCCGCATCGAAGAAGAAAACCACTTCCTCACAGTATCTTGCGCAGAGCTTTAACTGGCTGTCGGTAAAAGAAGTGCCGAGTGCAGCCACGGTATTCCTGAATCCCGCCTTATGCATGGCGATGGCATCCATGTAACCTTCAACTACTATGAGCTGCTTGGACTGCTCTTTCTTCGCGAAATTCAGTGCATAAAGGTGGTTCTGCTTGTTATAGACGAGTGAATCAGGCGAATTGATGTATTTAGGCATCTCATTACCCAAAGACCTTCCGCCGAAGGCAATGATGTTGCCGAATGAATCGAAGATCGGAAACATGAGCCTGCCCCGGAAAAGGTCAAACAGTTTTCCCGTCTTCTCGGATCTCTTGAAGATGCCGGAAACTTCCATCTCATCTTCCGTATATCCCTTGCCGGCAAGATAGTTTCTCAGTGCATCCCAGCTGTCAGGCGAATATCCAATGCCGAAATGGTCGAGCGTGTTCTTGTCCAGTGCACGCTTCCTGGCATAGGCCTGTGCGGGAATCCCGACATCAGGATCATTGAACTGCATGTAGTAGAATTTGGCGGCTTCATTAAGGAGAGATTTGACCCTCTTGGTCTTCTCCCTTTCATTCTCGCCCGCTGAGCTTTCCCTTGTATCAGGTACGTCAACGCCGTAGATGCCGCCTAAAAACCTGATCGCTTCGGGATAGCTCAGGTGTTCGATGTCCATTATGAAACGGATAGCATTGCCGCCCTTATTGCAGCCGAAGCACTTATAGATGCCTTTCGAAGGATTGACTGAGAAAGACGCAGTCTTCTCATGGTGGAACGGACAAAGACCCCAAAGGTTGCCGCCTTTGCGGCTGAGAGAAACATACCTGCCTACAACTGACTCGATATCAGCCTTCAACAGGATCTCATCAATGACGCTTTCAGGGATCAGTCCCACTATATCTTCTCCTTAAACTTAAACGGCCCGGTAAAATGCCGGGCCGGATAGTACCTGTCAGGATGACACAATCTGCCCTAAGGCTATTCTATCATTCCTCGTCCTTCTTCTTTTTGCTTCCGAAAAGGCCCTTCTTCTCGGGAGCAGGTTCCTTCTTGACGGTTCCGTCAGGATTGAGCCTGTCACGCTTAACAACTGACTGTATAGCGCTCTTTGTAAAAGTCACGAGCGTATTTGCGGCAGATGTGGAGATCGTGATCTCATTGTCCTTGATGTTTGCAACGAAACCAACGAGTCCGCCGATGGTAACAACTCTGTCGCCAACTGACATCTTGCTTACTTCTTCCTTGAGTTCCTTCTCGCGCTTACGCTGTGGTCTTATCAGTATAAAATAAAACACAACGAACATGAGGACTAAAAGTGCGATCGATGCGAGCGAACCGTAAGTAGTACCCATCATTTCTTCTGTGCTCACGCCGGTGCCTGTGCCTGCATTGCCGGCAGCTTCACCTGCCCTGAGAAACCATTCTGTCATTTATCCAAAACCTCCCTATAACAAGCTTTGCTTGTCATTCTTTTATTGCATCCGCGATAACATCGGACATTGTATAGTAACCGGCCTGCTTGCCGCACATGAATTTTGCTGCGGTAAGGGCTCCCTTGGCGAAGACATCCCTGGTCATGGCGCGGTGGCTTACCGTAAGGATCTCTTCATCACTGATGAACATTGCATCGTGATCGCCGACGATATTTCCGCCCCTGATAGATGAGATGCCGATCTCATTCTTCTTGCGGGCTTCATTTCTGCTCTGTCTGTCAAAGATGTAATCAACCTCTTCAGGGATCTCCTGAGAGATTGCATTTGCGATCATCATGGCAGTTCCGGAAGGAGCATCAAGCTTGCGGTTGTGATGTGCCTCGACTATCTCGATATCGAACTCGGGATAAAGAGTCTTTGTGCACTTCTTTACGAGCTCGATCATAAGATTGATGCCGACGCTCATGTTGGCGGACTTGAATACCGGTATCGTCTCGGAAGCCTTCAAGATCTCAGCGACTGTATCGTCTGAAAGAGCTGTCGTGCAGCAGATGAAAGGCTTCTTGACCGTAAGAGCATAGTTAAGGATCGCAGGAACTGCAATGGCATTCGAAAAATCGATGATAACGTCGAACTCTTCCGTGCAATCATTGGGATTGCTGTAGATCGGGAAGTTCAGGTCATCAGATGTCGTAACGTCACAACCTGCAACGATCTTGTATTCATTATCGCGCTGGCACATCTTAGCAATAGTGTGACCCATTCTGCCGCAGCATCCGTTCATGAAAATTCTGATCATATTACTTCTCCTCGATTACTTGGCAAGAAACTTTGCCGTTGCTGAAGTATCGTACTTTTTGAGGACTTCGACCATCTTATTATGGTTAGCCTCGCTCATCTCGCAAAGAGGAAGTCTGCAGGGACCTGCATTCCATCCGAGGATGTTCATTGCTTCCTTTACGGGGATCGGGTTAACTTCGCAGAACAGAGCCTTAACAAGAGGTATCAGGCTGATCTGCATGTCTCTTGCCTTCTGGATGTCGCCATCGATGTAAGAATGGATCATCTGGCTCATCTCACGGGGCAGGATGTTTGCAACAACGGAGATAACACCCTTAGCACCAAGAGATACCATTGGCACTGCAAGTCCGTCCTCTCCGGAATAGAGAGCATATCTGTCACCACAGAGGCTGTAGATCTCAGGAACCTGGCTGAAATTGCACTCCTTGACGCCGATGATGTTCTCGCAGTCAGAGAGCCTGTACAAAAGCTCGGGAGAGATGTTTACGTTCGTTCTGGAAGGAACGTTGTAAAGGATAATCGGACAGCTGACTGCATCAGCAACTGTCTTGTAGTTTCTGTAAAGATCTTCCTGGGTGCACTTGTGGTAGTAAGGAGTGACCAGGAGGAG
>SVJC01000160.1 GCA_015069215.1 Oscillospiraceae bacterium | reverse complement strand
ATCTTTGCGTTGACAATTACATCCACGGTAACATGCTGGTCGCCAAATTCGCGGCATTCTGCGCTGTCATGACGGCTACCGCCATCGTCTGCTTTTCAATATGCAAATTCGGTAAAAAGAAACGCATATGGCTCATGCATCTTGCGATCAACATACAGTGCGTCGTCTATTGGATCACCTTTACGTTTTTCATCTACACGGGCGGAACGGAAGGTACGAGCCTCTTCCTCATCTTTATTTCCGTGCCGGTCGTTTTTTTCTTTTTCAACCTGTCATACGCACTATATTTCTGCACCGTTTTTTTCATCATCATGTGCGTGTACATGTACACGCCTCTGAAGGACTTCGGATACCAGTTTCCTGCCGCTTATTTCGCGCGTCTTCCGATGCTCTATCTGGCCAATGTAATCATGTGCGCTCTTGCCCAATATGAGACCGTCAAGGCCAAGATCAGACAGGATAAGGCATTGGAAGAGGCAAAACACGCGAGCGAGGCAAAGACAGTTTTTCTGGCGAACACAAGTCACGAGATCAGGACTCCGATCAATGCCGTCCTCGGCATGAACGAAATGATCCTTCGCGAGACCACTAAGGCCGAAAAACTTAAAGAAACTGATCAGGAGGCATATCAGGAAGCCTTCAGGAAGATCAAGGTATATTCAGGAAACGTCGACAGCGCAGGTAATAACCTCCTGGCCATCATCAACGACATCCTGGATTTCACCAAGATCGAAGAAGGCAGGATGGACATCGTCAAAGTCGAATACCAGCTGAGCTCCGTCATCAACGATGTCAGCAACATGATCTATTTCAAGGCGCGTGAGAAGAATCTCACTTTCGAGACTGACATCGACGAGCATCTTCCCGACTATCTTTTCGGCGATGTCGTAAGGGTCAGACAGGTCATAACGAACGTATTGAACAACGCGGTCAAATACACCGACAAGGGCGGCGTAAAGCTTAAGATCACCGGTGTCAAAAAGTTCAGGATCCCTGACGGGAAATCGACCATCGAACTGATAGTTTCCGTAACCGATACGGGAATCGGCATAAGCCCGGAAGACATGGATAAGCTTTTCGGAAAGTTTGAGCGTGTCGACCTTGAGAAAAACAGCACCAAGGAAGGCACCGGGTTAGGCCTTGCGATCACCAAGATGCTCCTCGACATGATGGACGGTAATATCAAGGTAGAAAGTACCTACGGAGAGGGTTCAACATTTACACTCACCATCCCGCAAGGTGTCCTCGTAGATGACCCCATCGGTAATTTCAAGGAGAAGTTTGAGAACAGCCTTAACTCGAAAACAGAATACCACGAGAGCTTCAGGGCGCCTGATGCAAAGATCCTGATAGTCGATGACACCAAGATGAATCTCGTAGTTGCCACCGAGTTCCTGAAGGAAACCCGCGTTCAGATCGACACTGCAGGCGGAGGTAAAGAAGCCGTGGAGCTTGCTCTTGCCAACAAGTACGACGTTATCCTCATGGATCAGCGCATGCCGGAAACAGACGGAGAAGAAGCCTTCCGTCTCATAAGAAGCCACTCAGAAGGTCCCAACATCAACACCCCTGTCATCTGCCTCACGGCCGATGCTGTAGTCGGGGCAAGAGAACGCTATCTGTCCAAGGGTTTTAACGATTATCTGACCAAACCGATCGACAGCAAATCTCTTGAAAAGATGCTCAGAAAATACATTCCTGCGGAAAAGATAGAGCTTATCTCAAAAGATGCAAATGAGACTTCTGACGCCCCTTCTGAAGCAGTTGAAAACAAAAACGAAGCAACCTTCAGAATGCTGCAGGCAGAAGGCATCGATACTGCCAAGGGACTTACTAACTGCGCAGGAGACGAGGAATTCTACATATCCATTCTCCTTGAATATCTAAACGGCGCTGACGAAAAGAAAGCCAATCTGAAATCTTTCCTCGACAGCGGGGATTTCAAGGATTACGGAATACTTATCCATTCGATCAAGAGCACTTCGGCAATGATCGGCGCGACCGAACCATATAAGCTCGCTCAGGAGCTCGAAGCCGCAGCCGCAAACGATGACAAGGGATTTGTATTGTCCAACCACGACACGTTCTTAAAAGAATACAACACCGTCCTTGCGGCTCTAAGTAGCGTCGTTCCGGCTGATAATTCATCCGGTGATGATTACGAGTTCGGCGACAACGGCGCCATGGAATTCTTACCTGATGGCGAATAAAAAACGGTCGCCTTTTTCAAGGCGACCTTAACAGAAAAGAGAATTGCTAAGCCGGAGATCATTCTCTGCTGCCGTTCGGCCAATCCCTATCATCATTCTGATCAGGATCATTGCCGTTGTTGTCTTCAGGCAACGCTGTCTGCTGCCGCACGCCCAGTGTTACCTTCAGTTCTATATCTTCGCCATCGCGCACTATAGATAATGTCAGTACATCTCCTGCCTTGCTCTTTGTGACCCATGAAGTCAGACCGGAAGATGATGTGATCTTTTCTCCGTTTACCGCTGTAATGATATCGCCTTTTTCAACGCCGGCTTTTTCAGCGGGGCTGTCCTCAACAACGCTTACTACCTGCGCTCCACGGACATTTGAGGAATCTCTCTGTCCGTTTTCTAAAGTGGATACACTGACTCCGATGTAAACTTTCTCAACATAGCCTTTTTCGATTATCGAAGAGACAATGCTGCTTACTGTATTTGAAGGGATTGCAAAACCGATATTGTCGATCGAAGCACTTGAATTGTTGCCGGAAGAAGAATACTTGGCATTGGTCATGCCGATTACTTCACCGTAAGAATTGAAAAGTGCTCCGCCTGAATTGCCCGAGTTGATCGCGCAGTCCGTCTGAATGAGATTCATAGACAGATCATCGATCGTAACCTGGCGGTTAAGAGCACTTACCATGCCCGCAGTAAGGGTGAATGTCAGTTCGCCAAGTGGGTTTCCGATGGCAACCACATTGTCGCCTACGTTCATCTTATCTGAATCACCGAGGATAACCGGAGTAAGCTTTGCTCCGTCAACCTTAAGGACTGCTATGTCATTGCTCTCATCGTATCCGACCAGCTTTGCTTCATAAGTATTGTTATCGTATGTGGAAACCTTGATGGAGGTGCTGCCTTCAACGACGTGGTAGTTAGTTACGATATAACCGTCTGAGGTAAACACAAAACCTGATCCCGATGCCGTTCCTTCTACCTGTCTTCCCCGGCTGTTTGTCCTGACGGTTGCGTTAATCCCGACTGTTGAGTTAACGTTTGCTGCATATATCTCAGCTGCTGTCATGACTTTTGATGAATCGATCGTAACAACGTCCAGCTTTTTATCTTCGCGTTCTCCGACATACATCTTTGATGCGGATTCATCATCTTCAGTTACGGTTCCAGGGTTGGTCTCTGCAGCTTTCAGGTATAAGTGATCATAAGCTGCCATTCCCAAAGCACCTGTCGCTCCTCCGACAAGAGAGCAGCAAAGTGACAGTGCGACGAGCTTTGCTGCCGAACCTCTTGTCTTCTTTGGGGAGGGTATATATTGGGTAGTGTTGTACATGTTGCAGATCCTCTCTTGCTCAAATCTTTATGAGCTAATTATTTGGCTGCAACTTAAAACAAACCTGAAATTAATTGTGGCAAAACTAAGGGTTTTTAAATGCTTTTTATTCCGGGAATCCGGTCATAAACAAATAGAGAAAGAAGATAATGAGTTCTATTCCCATCATGATGCCGAATGCGATCAAGATGCCTTTAACCACTTTCTTTGCCCTTGATGCATTTTGACTGGTGAGGACCTTCTGATCTATGACATCAGCCATCGTCTTGTGATCCGGAGCAGTATCAGACGGTTCGATTCCCTTTAGAATATAATCAGTGGTAACTCCGAACAGTTCACTCATCGCCATGATCTTTTCGAGATCAGGAGTTGCCTGTTCGCTCTCCCATTTGGATACAGACTGCCTGGATACGCCCACCGCATCAGCGAGCTGTTCCTGCGACATGCCTTTAGACTTACGAAGTGACTGTATCCTGTCAGAAATGTTCATGAACCATCCCTCTTCCGCCGTTAATTGTAGCAGATGATATTCTCATCAGCCGGGCTGTATTTCCTGCCTTCAACAAGCGGGAAACTATGCTTCTTGGCAACACCGCCGAACCATTCATAAGGTCCGTCACCTTCAGTCTTGCCCGCCACTATCTCCTTGGCTCCCTGCAGGATGCATCTCATCAAGGATATGTCATCGAAATCGCTCGCGTGGCCGTGCAGGATCCGGTCGGCCTTATCCTCCAGGAACATGATCCTTTCGAGAGAGGAAACAAAATCCTTCATGGGCAGACAACCGTCAAGCATCATCCACAGATAATGATTAATTGAATCGCCGGTGAAAAGTATCCTGTCTTCCTTAAGCAGCAGGACTATGCCTCCGGGCGTGTGTCCGGGGAGCTCATATATCTCAAGGGTCTTGCCTCCGAGATCTATGACATCACCTTCCTTTATGGTCTTGAAAGGCGGCATGGTAAAACCGTAATTCTTGCACGCCTCGATAAATGCCGGCTCTTTTGCAAACATCTCTGCCAATGCAAGATCTCTCTCGTGGATCAATGCTTCATCGAAATATACATTCCCGAAAATGTGATCAGGATGACCGTGTGTATTTACAACAACTATCGGCTTATCAGTAAAGCCCCTTACAAAACTCTTGATATCCGTAAAGCCGTTCATGGTATCAATAACACATACCTTCTCTTCACCTTCAACGACATATCCGGTAGCCAAATGGCCTTCATCCAAAAGATATATGCCAGGTATCAGCTGCTTGGAATAAAGCTCAAGCTTTTCCATAGGTCACCCCCGAAAATTAAAGATCTAATACAGTATATATTAAAAACCCG
>SVJC01000159.1 GCA_015069215.1 Oscillospiraceae bacterium | reverse complement strand
GCTTTGAAAGAACGAATCCCGTGATAGCTGAAGCTGCTGCGGCATTTAAGGACTCAGCCTTGCCCGGCATCGGGATCTTCACCAGGCGCGTGCATCTGGCAGATGTCTCATCCGTAAGGCCTCTGCCCTCATTTCCTATCAGATATGCAGCAGGAAGCTTTATCTCAGCATCTTTCAAGTCTTCGCCTTTAAGGTGCATCGCAAGAGAATCAATTCCGTTCTGTGAGAAAAATTCAAAAGCCTTATCCAGCGGGCATGTCATCAAAGGCAGATGCCAAACGGATCCCATGGATGAACGCAGCGTCTTCTCATTGAACGGATCACATGTCGAAGGCGACATTATTACAGCGGTGAAATCGAACGCGTCTGCTGTCCTGATTATCGTTCCGAGATTTCCCGGGTCCTGTATGTCTTCAAGCACTGCGTAGATGTCGTTGCCGTCTCCCCTGAACGGGATCCCCGATTCCAGGACAGGCTGTTTTACTAAGCATGCGATGCCCTGAGGGTTTACGGTTGAAGCGATCTTTTTGAAGCAGTCGTCACTTAAGACCGTGACCTCCGCGCTGCCTGCATACTGCTCAGCCCAGGAGACATTCTTTTCGGTCACAATGACTTCGGCAGGGACTATTCCGGATTCGAAAGCATCCCTGCAGAGCCTCTCTCCTTCAATGAAAACAAGGCCTTCACGTCTTGCATTTTCGCGCTTGTGAAGCGATGCAAAACGTTTGACTTTCGGATTGTCACGGCTCGTGATCGTCTGCATGGATCAAAAATCACCGGCTAATGAAAGGATAAGATAAGAGATTACGCAGAGCGGGATCAGCAATCCGATGAAAAGACCTTTACTGAGATCCTTTTTACTGATCGAAAAAAAGAGCGTGAAAACGCTGAAACCGCCGACGGCAAGCAGGCCGATCAATGTCGGTGCACTGCCGGTTGTTACGCCGTCTAATAGCATGATCAATGCGACCAGTCCAAATATAACGGTAGTCACTATGCTGATGATCATGAGGATCCTGGAAAAGATATTTCTCTTTGCGGTGTTGGCTGCGGCATTTACAGGATACTGCTGAGCATATGCGGGAACCTGATACTGGGGCATCTGAACGGCAGGCATGTACGTCTGCTGAACTACAGGGTACTGCTGCGTCATAGGGTACTGTTGAGCCGGAACGATCGGGGCCGGCTGTACCATTGCCTGCTGCTGTGCCTGATAAGCAGCCGCGTTCTGTGCATAAACGGAATTCGGCGCATAAACAGGTGTTACAGGGATCGGCTGAAACGAAGGAGCCGCGGGCGCTTGAGTCACAGGCGCTGCAGGTGCTTCAGGTGCCACAGTTGCTACCGGAGCTGAGGGTGCTTCAGGTGCTGAAGTCACGGGAGATGCTGCAGGTTGTTCAGCCTGAACCGGTGTTTCCGTTTCAATCTTTGTTCCGCAGTTCTCACAGAACCTGGAACCTTCAATGATCTCACAACCGCACTGTTTACAAACCATAAATAAATCCTCCCGCCTTAAGACGAAACTAAAGAAATCATAAAATACCGGGGCGTGTTTGGCAAGAATCAGGACCTGCCTGCCCCGCCGTAAACTTGAGCGTAAACTTTTCAGGCGTTTTGTTTACGGAAAAGTTTACATGTGAACGGATATAAACTTTGGCGTAAAGAATCAGGCTTAATTGTTTACGGAAAAGTTTACGCAAGCATGCGCGGCAAATTCCGGCATGCTTACCCAGGCAAAAACCACACAAATCCATCCAAGCAAAGCAAAAGGCTGCCAGATGGCAGCCTTGAATGCTCAAATTCGGTATTGTTATCAGCCGAGAGCAGCCTTTGCCTTCTCTACGAGAGAAGCGAAGCTTGCTGCATCTGTGATAGCGATATCAGAAAGGATCTTACGGTCAAGCTCGATGCCTGCCTTCTTGAGTCCGTTCATGAATCTGGAGTAGCTCATGTTGTTGAGACGGCAAGCAGCGTTGATACGAACGATCCAAAGCTTTCTGAAGTCTCTCTTCTTGTTTCTTCTGTCACGGTAAGCATAGTTGCCGGACTTGAGAACCTGCTGGTTAGCTACCTTGAAAAGCTTGCTCTTGTGGCCCCAATAACCCTTTGCAGCCTTAAGTATCTTATGATGACGAGCCCTTGTACGGATTCCTCTTTTAACTCTTGACATGTCCTTGTCCTCCTAATCGAATTAAGCGTAAGGAATCATCTTCTTGATGATTCTTGCATTTGCGTCAGCGCAAACTTCGCTGTGTCTCAGATGTCTCATTCTCTTTGTAGGTCTCTTGCTAAGAATGTGGCTTCTGAATGCCTGCTTGTGAAGGACCTTGCCGGAACCTGTCACCTTAAATCTCTTCTTAGAAGAACTGTGTGTTTTCTGCTTAGGCATGTGTTTTATCCTCCTGGTTATTTTTTCTTTGCCGGCGACAGGTACATGACCATGTTCCTGCCTTCAATCTTTGGCTGTTTGTCAATTGAACCGTACTCTTCGACGCCCTTGGCGAATTCCGTCATGACTTCGAAGCCCTTATTCTGGAAAGCCATCTCGCGGCCTCTGAATCTTATGTTGACCTTGACTCTGTCACCGTTGCTCAGGAACTTGATAACCGCTTTACGCTTGACCTCGATATCGTGTACGTCGGTCGTAAGCTTCAATCCGATTTCCTTGAGCTCAGTTTCCTTCTGCTTCTTCTTGGCTTCCTTTTCTTTCTTGCCCTTCTCGAAAAGGAATTTCTTGTAATCCATGATCCTGCATACAGGATTCTCAGGATTGGGCGAAATGCAGACCAGATCGAGTTCCGCTTCCTCTGCGCGTTTCCTTGCTTCCTCGACCGGAACAACACCGATCATGGTGCCATCAGCATCGATAAGGCGGACCTGCGCGAATTTGATGGAATCGTTGATCAACTGATTCTCGTTAGCCTTTGCGATAGTAATCACCTCCCGTTTAGTCTTGTACGATCAATTCCCAGAAAAAAAGAACGGATAAAATCCGTTCTCTCATAACAGCCCTGCCTTAAGATAAGGCAACCCTCTATAGGTTTTAAAACTATTAACCTCTTTACAGCCCTAAGGCGCTGGAGGTGAGAATCGGATGTTCTTCTTTTCAACGAGGTAATAATATATAAAGCCTGAGGCATTGTCAAGGCATTTTTCTAATGAATGACTTTCAGGAACGATCTTCTGTGGATCGGAGTCATGCCTGATTCCCTGATCGCGGCATAGTGATCCTTCGTCCCGTACCCCTTGTGCTTGGCAAATCCGTATCCCGGATAGACCTTGTCATATTCGACCATGATGTGGTCTCTCGTTACCTTTGCGAGTATCGAAGCAGCCGCTATCGAGTTGGAATTTGCATCGCCTTTTATTATCGGAACGACGTCAACTCCGGTTCCGCTCAGGTTCACCGCATCGATCAGAAGAAGGTCAGGCCTTATCTTTTTGGAGATCTCTACAACACATGTCCTCATTGCCTTTTTGGTCGCTTCAAGTATGTTGATCTCATCGATGACTTCGGCCGGGATCTCGCAAACGCTCCACGCCAGAGCCTTCTCCTTTATCTGCACGAAAAGCTCCTCGCGCTTCTTTTCGGAAAGCTTTTTGGAGTCATCCAGCCCCAAAATCTTAACGTCCGGATCAAGTATGCAGCAGCCTGCGACAACGGGACCTGCAAGCGGGCCTCTTCCCGCCTCGTCTATTCCTGCGATGGCAGAATACCCCTTTGCACGGTATTCATTCTCGTAAGCGGACAATGCCTCGTATTTTGCTTCAAGCTGTTCCAATGTGGGTTTTGCCATTGTCTCAATTTCCTTTCACGGGGGGCTCGGGGTCCTCAAAGGTGATCCTTCCGATGCGGCCTTCACGGAGATCGGTAAGGAGCGTTTTTGCAAACCTGTCCTCATCAACCCTTCCGCCGCTCATGACGCAGCCGCGCTTCTTTCCCATCGCAAGGAAAAGATCGTAGTAAGGATCGCTGTAGCCCATATCCTCGTCAGCTTCCTCTACCTTGACCGGTACGCCGTAACGCTCTTCCATGAGCTTCGGATAAAGATCGATCAGTATCTTCATGATGTCGTATGCGGTCTCAGTTACCTCTGTGACCTCATCCTTGATGGAACCGCATGCCTGAAGGCAAATGGCACTTCTCTTCGTTGCGATCCTCGGCCAGAGAACACCCGGCATGTCCATGAGCTCCAGTCTGCCGCCTGTCATTATCCATTTGAAATCCCTTGTGACGCCCGGACGGTCGCCGGTCACGGCAGCTTTCTTGCCTGCGAGCGCATTGATGAGCGTTGACTTGCCCGTATTGGGAGCTCCTACCACCATCGCCCTGATCGGCCTGCCCGTGCGGCCCTTCTCAGCAGCCTTGTTGAGCTTATCTTCCATGAGCTGCATGGTGATCTGGTTAAGTTTGTCAAAGCCTTTCTTGTGGGTGCTCTCAAGAGCAACGGCAGGCGTGCCCGATTCCGTAAGGAAATCAATCCAGCGCGCCGTCTTGGCGGGATCTGCAAGATCCGCCTTATTAAGAACGACTATCCTCGGCTTGTCACCGATCACTTTGTCCAGTTCCGGATTCCTGCTCGAGAAAGGGATCCTGCAGTCAGCTGTCTCATACACGATATCGACGAGCTTCAGTCGCTCGCCGGTCTCGTTGAGAGCCTTTCTCATATGTCCCGGAAACCAGTTGATGTTATTAGCCATAAGTCACCTCTTGATAGTAAATTATGATAACACATAGCGGCATGGTATAATTATAAAAAACATTTTAGAGGTTCATATGATCATAGAAACCACAGAAAAATTCACCAAAGAAGAGATCGATGAGGTCTTCACGATAACGCTCAAGAGATCCCAGATCTATAAGACACCCGATAAGCCTTTGAAAGACCCTT